>JACDEN010000005.1 GCA_013816415.1 Planctomycetota bacterium | reverse complement strand
AGGCGTCGTCAATAAATTACCTTAACATCTAGTTCTGCCTTGGTCCTATGCTGTAATTCCATTCCCCATGGAACGAATGCGGCTTGAGATTGACCAAGGCATATTCCTCATCTGTCACTTTACGGCCAAGGGGATACTGGCGTCGATCTAGACGACAGGTCACCCGTAGTCCTTTTGCCGTTGTCGTCTTCGCAATCAATTGAACGACAGTTTCGTAGTCCAGCAGAGGTTCGCCTCGCCAATTCGAAGATATGAATGAGAAAAGTCGATGTTCGACCTTGTTCCATTTGCTCGTACCTGGCGGGAAGTGACAGACTTGCACCAAGAGGTTGGTTTCATCTGCCAGCTTTTGCAGTTCCAGTTTCCACAAGCGGAGACGATAGCCATTGCTGCCACCGCCATCTGCGGTGATGAGCAATCGTCGAGCATGAGAATACAATCGTCGACCTTCAGCACGCCACCATCCCCGGATTGAGGCTACCGCAAAAGCACTCGTATCGTGATCTGTGCCGACGTTCACAAATCCGGTGTTCTGGCCAAGGTCGTATACTCCATAGGGGTATGCGCGCGGAACGGTTGGATCAGGAAAATCATGACCGTTGACAGTGATTGGCGTCTTCGACTTGAGCCACTTTCTCCCTTCGTTTTCGTAGTTACCGACAATTTCCTTCTTCTTGGTGTCGACAGAAATGACAGGACGCTTTGCTGCCAAAGCCCGGCGTACTTGGTCGTTGATGTGCTGAAACTGCGCATCGCGGTCAGGATGATCATCGCCTTCTTCTGTCTTTCGATTCCCTTGCAGGCTGTAATCCATGCCGCGCAGGATTTGGGCTACCTTCTCATGACTGATCGGATGATTTTGATTCGAGAGTTCTTCTGCGAGGTGACGAGTGCTTTTGCAAGTCCATCGTAGGGGAGATTCTGGATCGCCGCGAGCCAATGGTTCCACCAGCGACTCAAGTGCTCGTGGAAGACCTGGATCCCTATCGGTCAGCTTCGGCCTACCTGCACCTGGGCGACGAATTCGTCCAGGGGTCAGTGGTTTTAAGCGCAACTCTTTAATGCCCTTGGTGACGGTAACGCGGGAGAGACCGCATGCACGACTGACCGCAGAAACACCACCAAAGCCAAGGTGTAACGCTTCGCTCGCAGCGATCATGCGGCGAGCACGTTCGTCAAGGTGCGGCCAGAGAGACAGGAATTTCTTCGAGAGGCCGGCGGCCTTGCCCATGTTGATGTAACATAGTCATTATTCTAAAACATGTAAAGTTAAATTATTGACGGAGCCTAAGCGGTTTCGCAATGCCGACTTATGCCACGTGTATTTAATTTATCAAGTTATTTTGACGCGACGCCTTAGCCAGGCTCGATAGGCATTCTGGAAGCAATCGATGGCAGATTTGGCGTCCAGCCGCTGCTCGAGATAGAGTTCGCCCAGAGAGACCATGGCTTGGCCGCGCCATGGTCCGAGCCCATCCCTTGCTATGAACAGACCGAGCTGGGTCTGCGCTTCCTCAAGCTTGCCCAAGCCGACCAGGCATTCGGCCGCCCTCCACTGCGCCTGGATGGCGAGGGGACTCTTGGGAAATCTCGTGAAGACCTCGAAGTACTTGGTGCGGGCGTCCTGCCACAGTCGCTTGGTCCGCGCCCACTCGGCCTCTTTAAAGAGCACTTCGTCTTCTCCCTTCTCGGCTACGTCAGCCGATCGCCGTGAGGTATCCAGTGAACGCTGGAGCCCTGCGGCGTCGATTCCGGCGGGACCGGCATTCGCACCGTACAGCTCGGTGGTCGCGAGCTGCTGCGCGAATTCATAAGCGTGGACCGCCTTGCGCGGCTCGTTCATATCATCGAAGATCTTGCCGAGCTGCAGCGCCGCATCGAAAGCTGCTCGCCCATGGGCCCGCTGGTTGACAATGTCTTGCAGGACGACCGTCGCCTTCACCTGGTCGTTCCGCACCGCGTAGAGTTGGCCGAGCGCGAGCTTCTCCTTCGTCCACAAGTCGGCGCCCGCTTGCAGTCGCTGGATACCTTCCAGCCAGATCTTCTCCGCATCGTCGGACCGCTTCAGTTCGACGTAGATCTTGGCGATGAAGTACCAGGCTTCATTGCGGATGTCCGGATCCGTGCTCTTCGCCAGCTGGGGAAGTTCGTCCGCCGCGGCGGTGAGCTTACCCTTCGCATCGAGAACACGGATCGCGGCGAGCGCCTTCGCCTCCTGCTCGCTCGCGTGCGCAGCTAACCCCCAAATTAAGAGCCACGATAGCAGTATCACACGCATAGATCAGCAGAGTGCTGGGGTTACTTTTGAGTCAACTTGTAATCATAGTAGATGGATTATGGAACTGCCGGGCGAGCGCATTTGACGCACGGTCCTTCGGATTCTGTGACCGTCATCGGGCCTGACTTGAAGGACACGACTGACCTGCCCCGCCACACATACGTCATCGACGCGATCTCGCTGACGAGCGCACCGATTCGCTGAGGTCGTGGAGGTCCGATTCCGGCCCGCGAGCTCGGACGAGGGCGTGTGGCTGCGCCCATCCGTGGGGAATCCACAGACCGCCAGCGTCCTCCGAGGCTGTAACCCTCTGACAGCCAGCGGTTCACACCGGGGGCTTCGTGTAGGGATTTTCCTCACCCGGTCGTGATGGCCATCGGGTATCGTCCCGAAGACCCATGCATCCCACTTCCATCCTCGTCGGTCCCCTCCTGCTCACGGCTTTGGTGGCCGCGGCGTCGTTCGGTCACGGGACCGCGCGGGTCGAGGTCGAGCCGGTGGTCGCGACCGATCCGCCGAGCCGGATCCAGCTGCTGAGCGCCGACGAGATCGCCCACGCCAGCACCGCCATCGATGGCCTGCTGAATGCCGATCTCGCGGCGCACAAGATGGCGCCGAACCCGCGCACCAGCGATGAGCAGTTCGTGCGCCGCGCATATCTCGAACTCGTCGGCCGTATCCCGACGCTCGAGGAGACGACCTCGTTCCTTCACGAGCAGAAGGCCGAGAAGCGCCATCAGCTGGTCGCGTCGCTGATCGGCACTCCGGGCTACATCAGCCACCAGTTCAACTATTGGGCGGATCTGCTGCGCGTGTCCACGCGCATGATGGATCGCTATCCCGGTCAGCCATACATCGACTGGATCAAGCAGGCGCTGCGCGACGACAAGCCGTACGACGTCATGGTGTCGGAGCTCTTGCGCGCGCAGGGGCCGGCACTCGCGCGCGGCAATGGCGCGACCGGCTACTACCTGCGCGATACCGGGATGCCGCTCGACAACATGGCGAACACCGTGCGGGTGTTCCTCGGCACGCAGATCACCTGCGCGCAGTGCCACAACCATCCCTTCGACCGCTGGACGCGCCGCGACTTCTGCGCGATGGCCGCCTACACCAGCAGCACCACGGTGGAGCGCAAGATCGGCAATCCCCGTGAGATGAAGAAGGAGATGAAGGGTGCGGAGCCGTCGCAGGAGCTCAAGAACGCGCTGCGCATCCTCAGCTATTCGATCGCGCTGAAAGTGCAGAGCGGCACCAAGGCGACCCTGCCGCTGCCCTCCGATTACCAGTACGAGGACGGCAAGCCGGGCCAGCCGATCAAGGCCAAGGCGCTGTTCGGCGAGGACGCGGCGGTCGGCGCCAAGGACGATCCGCGTGAGACGTATGCGCGCTGGATGACCTCGCCCGAGAATCCGCGCTTCACCATGGTGATCGCCAACCGCATGTGGAAGAAGGCGATGGGCCGCGGGCTGTTCGAGCCGGTCGACGCCCTGACCGACGAGACCAGGCCGAGCAATCCGAAGCTGATGGAGTTCCTCACGCGGCTGATGGTCAGCGTGAAGTACGACCTCAGGAAGTTCCAGCTCGCGCTCTATCAGACTGAAGCCTGGCAGCGGACGGTCACACGCGCCGACATCGATCCGGGCGAACCCTACTATTTCCAGGGCCCGCTGCTGCACCGGATGACCGCTGAGCAGCTCTGGGATTCGCTGCTGACCTTGCGCATCGATCAGGTCGACGAGCAGAGCGGTGAATCCGCCGAGCCGCTGTTCGCGCTCTACGAGCAGAACAAGGACAAGTCGGCGAGCGAGCTGATGGCGCTGGCCACCGAGATGGTCGCCGCGAAGGCGAAGGCAATGGAGATGCAGAAGCGCTTCCGCGAACTGCGCGCGCAGATGGAGAAGGCCAAGCCCGAGGAGCGCAAGGCGCTGCAGACCGAACTGAAGGCGATGGACGAGGAGCGCAAGGCGCTGACCAACGAGTTCGGCGCCTTCGCCTATCAGAAGAAGGGCGCCGGCAAGAACGGCAAAGGCGGCAAGGGCGGCGAGCAGCTGGTGCGCGCGTCGGAGCTGCAGTCGCCCGCCCCTCCCGGCCACCTGCTGCGGGTGTTCGGGCAGTCCGATCGCGAACTGATCGAGAACGCGACCGCCGACCCGGCGGTGACCCAGGCGCTGACGCTGCTCAACGGCTTCGTCGACCGCGAACTGGCGAACACGCGCTCGGCGCTGTATCGCGTCATGACCACCGCTGGCGATGAACCGGGAAAGATCCGCAACCTGTTCCTCGCCATCCTCAACCGCCAGCCGACCGCCGACGAGCTCGCGAAGTTCCTCGCCTACACCGCTTCGGCCGGAGCCGACGCCCATGGCGACATCGCCTGGGCGCTGGTCAACTCCGATGAATTCCGCTTCGTCCAATGAACCGCTGACCGTCGCACGCACCGGAACCACCATGACCTCCGCCCGCCGTTCAGCCAAAGCCCTGGATTCCTGGTCGCGTCGCGAGGTGCTCGCGCTCGGCGCGAAAGCGCTCTTCGGCGTGGGACTGCTGCCGATGCTCGGCGGTCGCGCGTTCGCAGACGAGCCTGCGGCGGCGCGCTCGACCGCCAAGAACGTCATCTATCTGTACATGGCCGGCGGCATGAGCCACCTCGACACCTTCGACACCAAGCCGGGGGCCGCGGTGCAGGGCCCGGTCACCTCGCTCGCCAGCAGCGCCGATGGCATCCAGGTCAGCGAGTACCTGCCGAAGGTCTCAAAGCAGATGCACCACCTGGCGGTCATCCGCTCGATGAATTCCAACCAGGGCGCGCACGAGCCCGGCCAGTATTTCATGCACACCAGCTACGCCATGCGCGGCACCATCCGCCATCCCGCGATGGGCGCCTGGGTGTCGCACCTGTCCGGCCGACGCAACGCGACGTTGCCGGCGAATGTCGCGATCGGCGCGGGCGGGCAGCATGCCGGTGCCGGCTACCTCGAATCGAAGCACGCTCCGCTGCCGCTGGGCAATCCCGCCGACGGTCTGCAGAACAGCGCGCGGCCGGATGGCGTCACCGCCAAGCGCTTCGACCGCCGCCTCGACCTGGTCGACCAGTTCGACGCCTCGTTCCGCAAACAGTACGACCAGAAGCAGGTGCGCGCGTACAAGGACCTCTACGACGAGGCCGTCCAGCTGATGGGCAGCAAGGATCTCGCGGCGTTCGACATCTCGCAGGAGTCCTCCGACCTGCGCGACGCCTACGGCGAGAACCCGTTCGGCCAGGGCTGCCTGCTCGCGCGCCGGCTGGTCGAGCACGATGTGCGCTTCATCGAGGTCACGCTCGGTGGCTGGGACACCCACGACGACAACTTCGACCGCGTGTCGACCCAGGCCGGGATCCTCGATCAGGCGCTGGGCACGCTGCTGCCGGATCTCGACAGCCGTGGGCTGCTCGAGGAGACCCTGGTCGTGGTCGCGACCGAATTCGGCCGTTCGCCGCAGATCAACGGCAACACCGGGCGCGACCACCATCCGAAGTCGTTCACCTGCCTGCTCGGCGGTGGCGGCGTGCGCGGCGGGCGCGTGCACGGCAGTTCGGACGTCAACGGCAGCGACGTCGCCACCGACAAGGTCTCGATCCCCGACTTCAACGCGACCATCGGCTACGCGCTCGGCCTACCCCTCGACAAAATCGTGATCTCGCCGTCGGGACGGCCGTTCACGCTCGCCGATCATGGCCGCCCCCTGCTGGGATTGTTCGCATGACATCAGACCTCCTCGTCCGTGGGGCGGCGACGATCATCGGGCTGTTGCTGGCCGCCGCGCACGCCGGCGCGGAAGACGTCGGCGTCTACACCGCGACCATCAAACCGCTGTTAGCGTTGCGCTGCTATTCCTGCCACGGCGAGTCCAAGCAGAAGGGCGGGCTGCGCCTCGATTCGCCGGAGTGGATCGCCAAAGGCGGCAAGAACGGCGCAGTGCTGGTCCCCGGCAAGCCGGACGACAGCCCGCTGTACGCGCGCACCATCCTGCCGAAGGACGACGCTGACATCATGCCGGCGAAAGGCGAACCGCTGACCAAGGCGCAGACCGACAGCATCGCGCAATGGATCCGCGACGGCGGCGTGATGGAGGCGGACAAGCCCGCTCCGTCGGTGGCGTCCGCACCGGCCGCTGTGCACCCGACGCCAGACGGAAAGTCCGCCGCCGCTCCGGCGCCGGGCGCTCCCGCTGCGCCGCTGGTCAACGTCTTCGATGCGGCGAGCACTGGGATCAAACCACCGGACGCCGCCGTGGTGAAATCGCTGGGCGAACTCGGCATCGTGGTGGCGGCGCTGTCGACCAATGGCGCGCTGCTCGACGTCACCGTCAGCCACTCGCATGGCGAGACCGTCGACAAGCTGCGGCTGCTCGAGCGCATCGCGGTCAACATCGCCTGGCTCGACCTGCGCGGGACCACCATCACCGACGCGCAGATGAAGTCGGTCGCGAAGATGGCGAACCTCAGCCGGCTGCATCTCGAGAAGACCGGGATCGGCGACGCCGGCGTGGCGCTGCTGGCCGCCTGTCCGAAGCTCGAATACCTGAATCTGTTCGCGACCAAGGTCACCGACGCCGGGCTGCAGCACCTCGAAGGACTGGCCGCGCTCAAGCACGTCTATCTCTGGCAGAGCGCCGCGACGCCGGCCGGCATTGCCCGGCTGCAGAAGGCCATACCCGGCCTCGAGGTCGTATCCGGACCCTGACGCTTTCGTCGGCCATCCCCGCGCTACGATCATCCACCGGGGTACGCATGGGCGGAAAATTCACGACTCGCAACCATCACGCCCAGCGCATCGAGAAGGTCATGCGCTCGCGCGCCGACAAGCGCGCCCAGCGGCAGGTGATCAAGCCCGTTCAGGTGCGCGTGAAACGTCCCAAGGGCGGGTGACCCGTGGCGCGCATGCCCGCCGGCCTGATGGCGCGGGTCATCTTCGGTGCGTTTGCGATCGTCGGCATCGCCGCCGGATCCGAGGAGCTCCATTTCCCCTCGCCCGAGAGCCAAGCCGCGACCTTCACACCGTACGAGGATCTGGCGATCGGCGGCACGCCCGTGCGGCGATTCCTGCGCGACCGCAAGGTCGTGCTGTTCACCGACGTGAAGAAGATCACCGAGGTCCCCGGCGGCGGCTTCTCGGTGCTCAACGATTACGTGGCCTGCGCGGTGCCGCTGAGCGCGGACGGCTACCTGCTGACGGTGTCGCATGCGATCCACGATCCGGTCTATGCCCTGGTGGCGGACCACGAGCGGCCCCACCTGATCAAGGCGGCCATCGTGTGGGACGGCCATGAGGCCCACGGCTGCGATCTCGCGATCCTGAAGATCGCCTGGACCCCCCACGCGACCGCGACCTGGGCCGCGTCCGCAGGCATTGCCATGACGGATGCGGTGCTGTCCTCCGGTGCCTATCTGGACGATCGCGGTCCCGACCAGCGCTGCCGGCTCGACGATGGCGCGGGCACCATCTCGAAGACGCCGGTGCGGATCGGACCCGATGGCATCCCCCCATTCGAGCTGATCGAAGCGCGCCTGCTCGTGCATCCGGGTGACAGCGGCGGGCCGGTGGTCTCGCTCTCGGGTGCGCTGGTCGGAGTCACCCTCGGACACATCCTCGATCATCTCGGTCAGTCGACCGGAGTCACCGTGATCATCCGTCCCGATCTGGCCTGGCTCGATCGCGTCATCGCGCAGCACCGTGCTGAGCAGGCGGCCAGCCCCTGACGCGGATGCCGGTGCGGCCATCCTCGGAGCGGGGCGGACTGATCGAACGTGAGCGTCAAGCCGGGCTCACATGGCAGCTCGCTTGACGCTAACCAACATGCACTGACTTGATCGCACTTGCTCAAACTTGCTCCAACTTGTGCACAACCTGTACAACTTGCTTCAACTTGATGAACATGGGTAACTCCCGGCGCGGTGGTGCAGGAGGGATCCGTGCGCGGACACTTTATGACGCGGTCGATCAGGGGCCGCGTCCTGGTGTATGCGTCACCGGCACCCCGTCAGTCACCGCATCTGGGTCGTGGCTACCCAGGGCGGTTCCCGCCGGCTCGATGGCTCCTGTCATCTGACAGCGTGTGTTTCGGGCCTCTCAGCCCCCCATGCCGGCATCCAGAAATTCCTGCGGGCGTGGGCAGGAGATGACCGGATTGACCGGATGGAGCCTTATGCCTGGATCGTCGGCAGGTCAGGCGACTGCTTGGCCAGGCACGAACGACGTAGGCACGGCCGCAGGCAACGTGAACCAGAAGACCGAGCCCGAACCGGGTGCCGGGTCGCAGCCCATCGCGCCGCCGCGGGCCTCGATGATCTTGAGGCAGAGGGAAAGACCGATGCCCATGCCCGGTATATCGGCTCCATGGAGCCGATGGAACATGTCGAAGATGCGTGAACGATCCTTTTCGGGAACTCCCATCCCGTTGTCGGTGATGGTGAAGCGGACCAGTCCGCCATCCGCGACGCAGCCCATGATGATGCGCGGCGGCTCGGGCGATCGGTACTTCAACGCGTTTCCGAGCAGGTTCTCGAACACCTGACGCAGGCACAAGGGATCGCAAAGGACGTCGAGCAGGGGTCGGACCTCGATCGCACCGCCTGTTTCAACCAGCGTTTGGGCGAATGTTGACACCGCCGAACCCGCGATCTGCCCGCTATCGCCGATGGAGTCCTTGGTGGTGTCGGTCCAGCCCGAGCGCGCGTAATGGAGGAGCCGGTTGACCAGCAGTCCTGCATCGCTCGAGGCTTTGATCGCATGGTCCAGGTATGAGCGTAGGCGATCGTCGAGCACGGTGGCGCGCGCAGAGAGGATTCCCAGATAGCTGGTGATCAATCGCAGCGGAGCCTGGAGGTCGTGGGATGCGAGGGCGGCGAAGCGCTCCAGCCCATCGTTGGCGCGCTGGAGCTCGTCGGTCTTCCGTTCGACGACCGCCAGCAGATCCCTGCGCGCATCGGAGACGATCTCGCTCTGCCTGAGGTTCGCATGGGCTGTGCGCGCCGCGATCTCGGTGCGATAGCGGCGGATGTGCGATCCGAGGCGGGCGAGCAGGGTCACGCTGCTTCCCCCCTTGACGACATAATCGTCAGCGCCGGCCTCGAACGCAGACAGCACGCTCTCTTCACGGTCGGATCCGGTCAGCATGATGATCGGCAAGGTGGCATACTCCATCCTGCTTCGGATCTGACGGCAGATATCGATGCCGGAACTGTCGGGCAGGCCGTTGTCGAGGAGCAGGGCATCGATCGCATGTGCCTGCAGCAGAGGCAGGGCCTGGGATCCGAGCTCCGCCTCGACCACATCCCAGCGTCCGGCGAGCATCGCGCGGATCGCGACGCGGAATGTCGGGCTGTCATCGATCACCAGCACGCAGGCGCGCTTGGTGCTCGCGATTCCGGCAGAACCAGGTTCTGGAGTATTCCGTGTTTCGGATGTCTGCCGGTCCTGGGATCGTTGGATGAAGGCCTGAACCTCCTCCATGGAGGAGATGCTGGTGATCCTGGCGTCATCAGGGGTCCATCCCTCGCCGGGGGAACGATCGAGCAGCAGGATGTGCGTCGAAGCCGCGTCCGGGCGGTCGAGCAGGCGCGACACCAGGTGTTCGACCTCCGGGTCGTGGGGGATGCGGTCGACGATCGCCAGATCGATCGCCAGTTCGTCGATGTGCGACAGCGCTTCCTCCGCAGATGCGAATGCCGTGACCGACAACCCGGCTTCGGCCAGCTCTCGCGTAAGCCGTGTGCGTACGGTTGAGCTGGAATCCACGACCAGCACATGCCCTAGGGTCGTCATGCCGTCACCATTCATAGGCGGGATGGTCCGGAAAGGTTATTCCTTGAGAACTGGACGTGGAAGGTTGGTGGAAGGTGACGCCGGGTTGTCGATCCGCTGGACGAGAATCGAATTGTCGCCGCTCCGGCAGACGGTCAGGCGATCAACATCCACCATCCACCACGCACCACGCACCACGCACCACGCATCCGCACGACGGACAGTCCGATTCCCGGACCTGTCGCGGCTCGCAGAAGCGTGAACAAGGTTTTCTTGAACACAGACGACCTCCATATCCTTGCGTGCCGGATCCACGGACGCAGGTGCGGCGTGCGCCTGGAGGACGTGGTCAAGACGCTTCCGTTCCTGCCGATCGAACCCGTCCGGCCGCCGACGCAGGGGGTTCTGGGCCTCTGTCGGGTTCATGGGGAGCCGCTGCCCGTGATCGACCTCGCGACGGCGTTCGGCGCTCCATCTGCAAGCGGATCCCTGGATGAGATGCGCACAGGGTCCATGGTGGCGCTACGGGTCGCTGGACGCCAGGTCGTGATCGTGGTCGAGGCGATAGAGGGCATCCATGCGATGACGCGGGCGGCCTTCCGCGCCCTACCTCCATTGATCGAAGGAATCGGCAATGGGGGTCCGTTCGATGCGATCGGGGATCTGGATTCGCAATTCATCGGAATCATCCAGGCCTCGCGTCTGCTGAGCGATGACCTCCTCGCACTGCCATCTGGACCGTGAGCGTGGTTCCGATCGGATCCGAGCAGGTGCTCAGGTTTCGGGATCTCATCAGTGGGATCCTCGGGCTGGTCAACGACGACACCCGTCTGCCTGCGCTCGAAGAGCTGCTCCGCCGTCGGCTGCTGGCGCGCAACGTCGCGCCGGACACGTATCTGGCCAGCCTCGGCGGAATGGAGGACTTCACGCGCATCGAATGCGATGCCCTGGCTCAGGAGCTCACCATCGGGGAGACGTATTTCTTCCGTCATCGCGAGCAATGCCTGGCATACGGCGAGGCAGCCGTTCCCGCATGCCTGCGCGCCCATCCGCAGGGACTATCCATCCTCAGTCTCGCCTGCGCATCGGGGGAAGAGGCCTATTCCCTGGCAATCCTCGCGCGCGAAGCGGCTCCTGAGCGGTGGCGTCGGACGACCATCACCGGGATCGACCTGAATCCGGGCGCCCTATCCAAGGCCGCCGCGGCGAGATACGGCGCGTGGTCGCTGCGGGACACCTCACCCGAACGGCAGCAACGCTGGTTCAGGACCGATGGTCGCGATTTCGTTCTCGACGAGTCCGTCACATCGATGGTGCGGTTCGAGCAGGGGAACCTGATCGACGACAAAGCGGGATTCTGGAAACCGAATTCCTATGATATCGTCTTCTGTCGCAATGTCCTGATGTACCTCCAACACGAGGCGGTGCGTCGCATCATCACTCGGATCGCAACATCGCTGAGGACGCCAGGATACCTCTTCCTCGGTTCCGCTGAGACGTTGCGCGGGTTCAGCAATGACTTCGACCTCCGTCACACCCATGGAGCCTTCTATTACGAGGTCAGGCATGGAACCTCGCGACGTGAAGTCGGACCTGACAGGTCCGATGAGGGGACCGTGGCGACGGGATCGGCGGCTCCGCCCATCCCACCAGCCGTCATCGGGGATTCCTGGATCGGCACCATCCGACAGGCTTCGCAACGGATCGAGGATCTCGCAAGCGACCCGACGATGGCCAGGAGCGAATCACGGATAGCGTCTGTGGGTGCTCGATCTGATCTGTCTCCGATCGTCCAGGCGCTGCGGTCAGAACGGTTCACCGATGCGCTGGATCTGCTGCAGAATCTTCCTCCCACCTCGTCCAATGATCCTGACGCGCAATTGCTCAAGGCCATCATCCTCGCCCAACGGGGTGAAACCGTCGAAGCCGAGCGCGTGGGCAAGGCGCTGCTGCAGCGTGACGATCTCAACGCGGGGGCGCATTACGTTCTGGCGCTGTGCCGCGATGCTGCCGGCGATCAGCCAGGCGCCATCGAGCATGATCGCATGTCGGCCTATCTCGATCCCGGTTTCGCCATGCCACGCCTCCACCTCGGTCTCATCTTCCGTCGCAGACTGGAATCCCGCCAGGCGCGCGCGGAATTGCAGGATGCGCTGATACTCCTGCAGCGCGAGGAACCGGCGCGACTGCTGCTGTTCGGCGGTGGATTCAACCGTGATGCGCTCATGGCGGTCTGCCGCGCCGAACTGCTGGCATGCAAGGATGGCGCGTGAGCAGCGGGTCCCTCGGCGAGCTCAAAGGTGATTTCCAGCGATCCTTCATCGATCCCATCGCCTGCGACAACGGCGATAAGCGGGAGTTTCTCATCATCGGAGTCGGTGGTCGGATCCACGCGCTGCCCTTGTCGAGCGTGTCCGGCCTGTACAAGGACCGCCTTTCAGCCCCGGCTCCGAGCCGGATCGCCAGCTTCCTCGGGATGCTCGGGATCGGTGGCGGCATTGTTCCGGTGTACGACCTGCGCACGCTCATCGGCATCCGCGATGGGGGCGAGCCCCGGTGGCTGTTCACCGTCCGTGGTCCTGATGCCCTCGGCCTGGCGTTCGATCGCTTCATCGGCTGCGTCAGCGTTTCACGACGCAT
Source organism: Planctomycetota bacterium (assembly GCA_013816415.1). Lineage (GTDB taxonomy): Bacteria > Planctomycetota > UBA11346 > UBA11346 > UBA11346 > JACCZE01. The sequence continues at coordinate 7,592 of JACDEN010000005.1, read as the reverse complement.
GGTCATCCCTGATGCGGTTGACGCCACGCCTGGAGTCTCCTCCGACCATTTCGAGATGGTCACGCTCGATGGCGTCGCGTACCAGATCCTCGATCTCGCCCCCGTGCTCGCCGCCATCAACACTCAGATCGCATCCCACGCCGGACCCTAGGAGTTCTGCCCATGTCTCGTCATCGAACGTTTGGCCAAAAAATCGGTTTCGGCTTCGCGATCACCATCGCCCTGATGATCCTGAGCGGCGCCATATCGGTGTATGCCCTGCGCCATGTCGTGGCCAGCAAGGACCGGGTCATAACTGACAACGGCAAACGCCTGGTCGATGCCGAGAGGATGCATGTGGCTCTTGAAAGGCTGGTATCCTCATTGCGCGGATACCTGCTGACCAATGACCAGATGTTCCTGGAGCGGATGGACGTCCAGAAAAAGAAGTTCAAGGCCATGGTCGAGAAGCTGTCCGCCACCGGAACCACCGGAGTGGCGCTGCTCGAGGAGGTGGACCGGCTGTCGAATGCCTATCAGGAGGGCGGTGACAAGGTCATCGACATGCGTCGCTCGAACCTGCCGATGGAGGACATCACCAGATTCTTCGAAGAGCAGATGGTTCCCAGGCGCGATGCCATCGAAACAGCCATCGCGAAGTTCCTGGAAGGCGAGGAAGCTGCCCTTGAACAGGCGAGCGCCGAATCCAGCCGTTCGGCCAATATGGCCATCCTCGTCATCGCGGCCATGACCCTGGTCGGCGGCCTGTTCGGGACGATCGTCGCGATCGTCCTCGCCCGCGCGCTCGGGGATCAGGTCGGCTCCGCGGTCGGCAAGATCCAGAGTTCGGCAGCCGAACTCCAGGCCGCATCCAATCAGCAGGCGATGGGAACCAAGGAGCAGGCCACGGCGATGAGCGAGATCAACACCACCATCGGCGAACTGCTCGCGACATCGCGCCAGATATCGGAAAGCGCGCGGCGGGTGACGCAGATCGCCACCGACACCGCCGCGGCGGCTGACGGCGGCGCCATGACCGTCGACAGCGCACAGTCCTCCATCGCGGGCATCCGTCGGCAGGTGGATCTGATCGTCACCCATATGCTGGACCTGGGCAAGAAATCGCAGGAGATCGGTTCGGTCCTGGATATCGTCACGGAACTCGCTGAACAGACGAACATCCTGTCCATCAACGCTTCGATCGAGGCGGTCACCGCTGGAGAGCACGGCAAGCGTTTCGCGGTCGTCGCCGGTGAGATCCGCAAGCTCGCCGGGCGGGTGGGCGGATCGGTGAAGGAGATCCGCTCTCTCATCGATGGCATCCGCAGCTCTGTCAACACCACGGTGATGGCGACCGAGTCGGGATCGAAGGCGGTCGATGCCGGTTTGTCGCGGTTCGGTGAGGTATCGTCATCGTTCAAGCGTATCGCGGGAATGGTGTCCACGACCACCGACGCGGCCCGCGAAATCGAATTGTCGACCAAGCAGCAGACCAGCGCCGTGGAGCAGGTCACGGGCGCGGTATCCAGCGTCGCGCAGGCAACCAAGGAGACCGAGATCAGCACCGCTGAGACGTTGCAGACCGCGTCGCAGCTGTCGCACCTGTCCGAAGACCTCATGCGCCTGGTCCAACCCGGCCAGCAGTGACATGGATCCGGAAACCTACCGCTATTTCCGTGTCGAGGCCGGCGACCTCCACAAGCGGCTGAGTTCGGGCGTCCTCAAGCTCGAGCAGGCCGCCGACGCCAAGCTCACCGGCCAGCTGCTGCGCAACGCGCATACGCTGAAAGGCGCGGCGAGCGTGGTCAAGGCGAGCATCATCGCCGAATGCACGCACGCGATCGAAGGCGCCCTCATCCCGTTCCGCGAGACGGGTCTGGTCCCGCCGCAGGCGATTGGGATGGTGCTGCGCGAGCTCGATGCCATCGAGCGCGAGTTCCGTGAACTCGATACCGCCATGGAGGGACCGGCGGCAACGGTCGATGCGGAAAATGATGGTCGATTGCGCATCGTCAGAAGCGACGCAGGCGATATCGACCGCATCATCGATGGTGTCACCGAAGCCTCACTTGGCGTCACCGGGGTGGCCAGGCAGGCCGCGGACTTCCAGCATATGCGCCGGCTCCATGAGCTCCTATCACGGCAGCTCGCGCCGATGGCATTGCGTCAGCGCGGGGAAGAATCCGCGAGCTGGAACCTGGTCCAATCATTGCTCGACGAGGTGAAGAGCCTGGCGACACGGATCGATCGCACCGTGGTCGAACGCTCGGAATCTGCCGAGATCGTGCTGCGCCAGGTGCGCGAGGATGCCGAACAGCTGCGCCTGGTATCCACCGACATCCTTTTCGGGCCGCTCGAGCGCGCGGTGAGGGACGGCTCCCTGGCCGCTGGAAGCACGGTCGGATTCCGGAGTTCGGGGGGTGACGTCTGCGTCGACGCCCGCGTGCTCGAAGTGATGCAGGCGGCGCTGCTGCAGCTGGTGCGCAACGCATTGGCCCACGGGATCGAACGGCCGGACGAACGCATCCGGGCCGGGAAGAATCCCGAGGGCATCATCTCGATCGATGTCGAGCGGAGCGGAAGCGACATCGTTTTCCGATGCGCCGACGACGGCCGGGGCATCGACCGTGAAGGGGTGCGGCGCCGAGCTGGACCGGCGTTGCGATCGGGACAGGTCCCGGCATCGCCATCGATGGACGATGGCGAGCTGCTCGACCTCCTGCTGGGCTCGGGGATCTCCACCGCCTCCACCGTGACTCAGCAATCGGGACGCGGCGTGGGCATGGATATCGTCCGCGATGCGTGCAGCGAGCTCGGTGGCCGGTCATCCTTGCGTACATCGACCAAGGGTACGACCTTCCTCCTCACCGTTCCGGTATCCCTCTCATCGATCGAGGCGCTCGTGGTCATCGTCGCGGGATCCACCCTCGCCTTTCCGCTCTCAGCCGTGTCTGGGATGCTGCGCATCCCCCGCGCGGAGATCGTGGGATCCGAGGGAGGCGAAACCATCCTTCATGCCGGCCGCAGCCTGCCGCTGTACCGGCTGAACCGGACGTTCAGCCAATCAGGAGACGCTGGGGTGCCCGAAGACACAGGCGGGAGCATCTCGGCCGTCGTGCTGACGTCGCGGATCGGCACCATGGCTTATGCAGTGGAGCAGGTGCTGGGAGGCTCACGCATCATCCTGCGGCCGGTGCCCCGCCTTGCGCCGGTGGCGTCCTTCATCACTGGTGTCGCCATCGATGCCGATGGCCGGCTGCAATATGCCTTGGATCCCTCGCTCCTGGCAGAATCCGTGGGCGCGTCGTCGGGCGCCAAGCCGGATCCAGGCATCGCCGCGCTCCGCAATCCGGTGCTCATCATCGACGATTCGTTGACCACCCGCATGCTCGAGCAGAGCATCCTGCGCTCGGCGGGCTACCTGGTCGAGACCGCCAGTTCCGCCGAAGAGGGGATGGAGAAAGCCAAGGGTCGCGTCTTCGCGCTGTTCCTGGTGGATGTCGAGATGCCGGGCATGGGGGGTCTCGAATTCGTAAGAAAAGTGCGCGCGGATCCGTCGTTGTCGCACATCCCCGCCATCCTGGTCACGTCGTGCGGCGAGGCGGCGGACCGGACGAGGGGATTCGAGGCCGGCGCGAAGGCGTACATCGTCAAAGGCGAATTCGATCAGCGGGCCTTGCTCAGGCACATCCACGACCTGATCGGCTTCTGATGCTGCGCGTCGTGGTGATCGAGGACTCCATGACCATACGCCGCTACATCCAGCGCACGTTGTCGCGGACGGGCGACATCGAGGTGGTCGGCGAGGCGGAGGATGGGAAGACCGGGATCGAACTCTGCCGCCGCCGGCGTCCGGACGTGATCACCCTGGATCTGGTGCTTCCGAGCATGAGCGGGATCTCGGTGACCGAGTACCTCATGGCCTACCAGCCCACTCCGATCCTGATCGTGTCGGCCTCGAGCAATCGCGATGAGGCGCACAAGACCTACGATGCCTTGGCCGCCGGAGCCGTGGACGTCCTGGAAAAGACGCCGGTCAGCGGTGCCGAAGGGGCATGGGAGGAGAAATTGGTGGCTGCGGTGCGGATGGTCGCACGCATCAAGGTGATGACCCATTCGCGGGGACGGTTTCGGGTCGTGCCGACCATGCCCCCGAAGGCTCGAAGCCGTCCACGGACCGACGGACCGATCGATGGACGGATCGATGGCGCCCTGTCCGTGGTCGCGTTCGGGGCCTCCACCGGCGGTCCAGGAGCGATATCCCAGATCCTCGTATCGCTGTGCCATCCCTTCCCGTTGCCCGTCCTCGTGGTGCAGCACCTCAGCCCGATGTTCTCGTACGCGTACGCCGAGTGGCTCGACCGGCAGAGCCCGCATCGGGTGGCATATGTGCGCGACGGTGAGCCGTTGGCCGAGGCGCACGGACGTGTGATCCTGGCGCTTCCTGACAAGCACCTGGTGGTGCGTGACGGTCGCGTGTGGGCGTTAGCGGGAGCTGAGCGCAATTTCTGCCGACCGTCCGTGGACATCCTGTTCGAATCGTTGGCGGACGAAATGGGTCCGGCGACGGTTGCGGCGCTGTTGACCGGGATGGGTCGTGACGGCGCTGAAGGCCTGCTCAGGGTGCGCCGGGCTGGCGGGAAGACGTTCGCCCAGGACGAAGCGTCCTCCACGGTCTACGGCATGCCCAGGGAAGCGGCAGTCCTCGGAGCCGCGGACGCTGTTCTGCCGTTGGTGAACATCGGTCCGGCCATATCCGAGTTGGTCATGACTCGCGGCTGAAGATCGGCAGCGCATCACCGCCGATCGGAGCGTGCGGATGGTGCCCGTGACGGTTCGCCCACAGGCAGTACGATCCAATCGCCGGCACGTGGAGCGCGCTCGCTCCGCTGACGGGGCGCCGGTACGATCCAACCCTCACCGTGGTGCCTTCGGGGGCCGTGCTGGCCGCCGGGGGCCGCCTGGGGAGCGGCGGCAGGCCCGACCTCGCCACCTGCGAAACCTAGCCGGTCAGCGCCGCAGGTGGCAGCACGTCAGGTACCGGCACCGCCACAGCGGGAACGACCACCGCAGGTACGGCCACGACGGGTGCATCAACCGCTGGCGCGACCACGTACGGCGATCGAACGAAGGGACAAAAGCATTGACTCGGATGGTCGCGGCTGATCGCATTCCGGCCACGCGCCGTCGGCGCTCGGCCGTGGAGGACGATGCATGGGCACATCAGATCGGCTGAAGATCGCCGTGCTGGTGGCCCTGGTGGCCGTCATCGGCGTCTGGTCGTTCTCGTTGATGCGGGGCGCTTTCATGACACGCCTGTCTCAGCCGACGGCGGCGCCGAAGGTCGCATCGCCGCCCGGATCGGCCGCGACGGTGGCTGATCCATCAGCGACGGCAGCGGTAGTCGCGATCGCTGTTCCAGAGATCCCGGAGGTGCCGGCTTCTCCGCCCGACGCGCCGCCGGCCGCGCCTCCGGCGGCTCCCCCTCCGACGCCCCTCGAGGCTGCGGTTGCGCGCTTCCAGGAGGAACGCGATCGGCTCGACCGCACGGTGTGGGCGGATGAACGCCTGGCCCAGGAGCACGAGGCCGTCTTCGTCGCCCTGTGGGATGCGGTGCGCGCCGCCGAGGACAAGACCGCGGCGCTCGCCTCGCTGACCTTCGACGAACTCACCATCGGATCGTCGACCACCTCGGTCGCGATGGAGGATGGGATCTCGGTCGCGACCTCCGAGACGGGCGGCCGGGCCATGGATCATGCCGTCTGGGCCGCATGGCTCGCGACCTTGGGCGGGAAGCGCCAGCGTCTGGTGGAATGCGAATTCCATCAGACGCGATTCGAGCCAGCCGCCGAGGGCGCACGCTCGACCATCGCGGCACTTCTGCACATCATCGACGATCGCAGCGGCGACCGTTACATCGTGCGCGGGCCTTTGGAGATCAGCTGGTCGCCCACGCGCGACGCGCACGGGCGTCCAAGCGTGCACGCGATCGATGCCACCCGCATGTCCCTGCTGTCACGCCAGTCCCCTCCGGTGTTCACCGAGGTGCCGCAGATGCCGCAGCTGATCCGCCGGGGCATCGCGCGCATCCTGGTCTATGACCTCGATCACGACGGATTCTCGGACATCGTCCTGCCGTCGTCGAACCGGCTGCTGCACAACCAGGGCGACGGCACCTATGAGGCGCGCCAGCTGCTCGCGCAGCCGGGGCAGCATCCGTCGACGGGCCTGATCGCCGATGTCACCAATGATGGGAATGCCGATCTGATCCTGTCCGAGGCCCAGGGCCCGCGCGAACTCCAGGCCGCATGCCTGGTCCTGTATCCGGGGAATGCGCGCGGCGCCTTCACCGATGCCGGCGTCGTCATCGCCGGTCCCGACGTCAGCCTGGACGGGCCGTGCCTGACCGCTGGCGACATCGACGGTGACGGCGATCTCGACCTGTTCGTCGCCAGGTACCAGGGCCCGTATGTCGGCGGACGGATGCCGACGCCGTACTACGACGCGAACGATGGGTTCGCGTCGCACCTGCTGCTGAACACAGGCGGCGCGTCTTTCGCCGACGTCACGCGCGCGTCCGGGCTTTCCGCCAAGAGCCATCGCCGGACCTGCAGCGCGTCGTTCATCGATCTCGACGACGACGGCGACCTCGATCTGGTGGAGGTCAGCGATTTCTCCGGCGTCGATGTCTTCTGGAACGACGGCATCGGTGGTTTCACCGATGTCACGACGGGGGTGCTCGATGAGCGGTCGCTTTTCGGAAGATCGCATTGCTTCGCAGATTTCAATCACGACGGGCAGCTCGATATCTTGGTCACCGGCATCACCTCGAGCACGGTCGGGCGGCTCGCAGGCCTGGGCCTCGGTCGTGTGGATTTTCCCAAGCTGGATGGGATGCGCGCGCGGATCGCCTATGGCAACCGTCTCTACTGCCGGACCCCGGACGGCTCGTTCAAGGAGCCCGCGTTCAAGGACCAGGTCGCGGACTCGGGCTGGTCGTGCGGCGTGGCCGCGATCGACTTCGACAACGACGGCGATTGCGACCTGGCCATCGCCAACGGCAACCTCAGCGGAGCGACCGCGCAGGACTACGACCCGACGTTCTGGTGCCACGACATCTATGCCGACACCGCACGCCCCGATCGGACTCTCGAACTGGCGTTCCGCAGGAGAAGCGAGCAGAAGATCTCCTGGCACGGCTTCGGGCACAACGCGCTGTACCTGAACACCGGCGGCAGGGACTTCACCGAGGTCGGCTTCCTGATGGGGACGTCGATCGAGCAGGACTGCCGCGCGCTGATCGTCGACGACCTCGACATGGACGGACATCCGGACCTGATCGTCGAGGAGGAGAGCTGGAAGGACCTCGGCCGAGCGCCCGGCCCCAATGAGATGATGGGGCGCTACCGACTGCTGAAGAACGGCTGGAAAAGCGCGGATCATTGGCTCGGCATCCGCCTGCGTGAGGAAGGCCGCGGCCTGTCACCGATCGGCGCGACCATCATCGTGCGCACGCCGTCCCAGACCCTGGTCCAGAAGGTGGTCACCGGCGATGCGTTCTACGCGCAGCATGCCAATGCCTTCCATTTCGGGCTCGGCCTGAACCCGCATGT
>JACDEN010000210.1 GCA_013816415.1 Planctomycetota bacterium | reverse complement strand
CATAAAGACGATGATTTTACAGTAAGCTCTGATTAACGCGGCGACGAAGAGCGCAGGCGAAGAACTTTAGTTCGTAGCCGTAGCGATCTTCACATCCTGTGCACTTTAGTGCACAGTGGTTTAGTCGCAGCAATAGCCCGATAGTCATCTGGCTTTGCCGTTGAGCGCAAATCGCTAAAATATTTAATGGCATCCTCGTCCTGTTGTTTACAGAACGCCAATTGGCCAAGACGCAAAACGAAGTCCAAGCGCAGAGACGCATCTGGGCAGTCATTTGCTCCGCGAGTCAGGATGGCTGGTTCCTGTTGCTGATCGAGATTCCCGAGAAGAAATAGTGCGCGCCAATAGGTCGATGTATTTCTGAACTCAGGCTTCGCGCCCACGAACCCAACGGTAAACGGCGTCGTTTCCTCCCTCCTGCCGGCGAACACGAGCGCACAGGCGCGAGCATAATCGAGATATGCCCGTGCGCCCACGGATAGCGACAAGCGCTCGTCCGTGGCGATACGGCTGTAGGCTGCGATCGCATCGTCCCACTGCTCGGTTTCGAAGAATATCTCTGCCTGAGCAACTTTGACCAGCGCACGCCCGGTAAATTGTCCTAACTCACCGGTCGTCGCGTACAGTCGACCGGAGCGGAAACCATCGCGTAATCGCAGATAATTAGAGGGTATGCCGCGATCCGTCAGTACCTTATCGTCCGGATCCAACAGCAGATTGGCGTCGAGGTCCTTGATGGCGGCCTCAGTATGGCCAGCGAGGAAGAGACACATCGAGCGTTTGGTCTGCGCGAGAAGTGTTTGATAGTCGGCGTACCAGTCGCAGGTGTCCGCATTGATCACCTGACCAGGCTCGGGCTGAAACCAGACCAGGTTGCCCCACCCATCATGTTCGCGCATGGTCCGTGGTGGCTTGGTGCGCTCCCGCGAGACGTCTGGCACTTGGAATCGGTCCATGACGCGGGCGTGGGCATTGGCCTGAGCGAGTACCGTGATCGCTTGGGTATAACAGCTTTCAGCCGTGGCGATGTCACCGCGATCTTCCAGCGCCACATCACCTAATAAACGGAAAGCCTCGCCACGGTAAGGATGCTCAATCTGGGCCACGACCGCACCGAGCGCTGCGGTCGCATCCGCGAAGCGCTCCAATGATAAAAGACTTTCACAGCGGTATACCTGGGCTGCTGCTGCATAGAGATCAGGAATCGGTGAATCATTGATACGCGGATCATCCATCCCGGTGATGATGATGAGAGGCTTGCCGCGGTTCTTGACATGCAGGTCGAGCAATCGGTCGTAGGTTGCGAGCGCTTTGTCATGATATCCCTGGTGACGCTGCTCATTGGCCGTGCGGTACAGGTGAAAACCAAGTCCATGGGCTAATAATTCAATGAACCCTTCTATTTTGATCCGCTTTTCATACAGACAGTTGCGATACTCCTTCTCAGCGTTCACGTAATCAGACGCAATCAGAGCCTGCTGCGCGAGCTTGATCCACTCCAGGGCATCGTCCCACCGCTGACTCGACACGAACACATCGGACACGAGTTCGGCTGCTTGCGCGCGCCCCATGCCACTTTCGGTTTGACCTATCCGATCGCCAATGGCCACGGCTTCGTCAAAGCGATGGGCTCGGCGCAACGTTTCACCATAGGCCAATTGGAGTGCTCTTGGCAAGTCGTGGAGGCCGTCGTTGCTTGGAAAAGCCTTGGCGAGGATCGCCTGGGCTTCTTCTTTTCTTCCTCCGAAGATCGCTGCGCGTGCGTAGAGAAGCGCCGTGTAGTACTGACCGTTGGGTGCTGGGGCAAAAACTTTGGCAACTCGACTTATGTCGGCAGGTCTGCCGGCGATCAAGACTGGATCCGCGTCCTGCAGTACGCGGATCGGTTCGATGGTCTCAACGGCCTCCGCACACTTCCATGAACTGGCCCCCAAGAGGACGGCTGCACAAAAATGGAGAACGGATTGACTGAGAAAATTCATGGCAGTCGCTGTACGATGAACATAGCAGATAGATGGCTTCAGCAAGGGCAATCGCGTCGCATGCGATAGAACTTCCGCTTTTCGCGTAGGCTGAAAATCAGGCGAAGAAGTGAAGGTTTATTAATCAGGGTGGTCTGGCCTCCGAGGACCGCGTTCCCCGGCAGGCTACGCCGCTGCCCGAGACCGCTGTGCCCATGCTTTCGGCCGCATCTGGTCATAGTCCGTCCGGCCGTGATGAAGCTCGGCGAAAACGTCGACCAGGTACCGGTACGGATCGACGTCCGCGAGTCGGCAGCTCTGGAAGATCGTGAACATCGTCGCTGCCCAATGTCCGCCACGGTCCGAGCCAACAAACAGCGAATTCTTGCGATTGAGGCTCGGCTGCCGCCATTGCCGCTCGAGGGCGTTATTGTCGATCGGCACGCGGCCGTCACGGGTGTAGGTCCGGAGCTGCGGGAAAATCTTGAGGGTGTACCTCGCCGCCCGAAAGAGACCGCTGGATGGACGCTGGGTCGCCACCCACTCCGTCATCAGCACCTCCAGGCGATCCAAGATCGGAACCGCCTCGGCCTGCCGGCGATCTCGTCGACTATCCGGCGGATCGTCCTCTAGCCGGCGTTCCACCCGCCAGAGCAGCGAGAAGAGATCAAGCGCTTGGCTCGCCGCCAGTTCACCGGCTTCCAGCGCTTCCTTGAATTTCCGCCGGGCATGCGCCATGCACGCCGCCCACGTGATCGCTCCGCTGATGAACAGCCGGTGGTGGCCGGAAAGGCATCGGCCATCACGGTGCCGCAGTAGCCCGCGAGGAATTCTGCGGGCCATTTCCCTTCGCGGGAACGCCGCTAGTCGCAGAAGAACTCGTCCTCGGCGAAGTAGCCCCAGAGGCGTGACACGTGCGTCTCGCCCGCGCCCGGGTCCAGCACATCGATCCAGGTGTCGTCGAGCGAGATCACCGGGCTCAAACGGATGGCAGCTCCGATCGCCTGCTGGATCGGCGCCAGGACCTCGGCGCCATGGCGGACCCAGTTCATCAGGGTCGCCCGGCTGAGGTCGATGCCAGCGCGCTCGAGCTTGGTCTCCTGCCGGTAGAGTGGGCAATGGTAGTCGTACTTCTCGACCAGAACCATGGCCACGGTCCCATCGGTGGGCAGACCATGAGGGACGACGCAGGCCAGCGGCGGGGCGATGATCCGCGCCTCATCGCTGAAGGGCGTGCGGTAGATGGGACGGATGATACGCAGGCGGCGGAACCAGGCAGGCAGGTAGTCGAGTTTCCAGGTGATCTCCGCGCCCACTTCCGGCAGGGGTGTTCCATCGGGGCCGAGACGTTCCGACTCGGGGACCTCGATCCGCCGGTCTTCGATCGGCAGGTGAGCAGGGAGGGTGAGCCGGCCGCGGCCCTTCTTCTTGTCCTTCTTCTTCGGTTCCTGCTGCTGCTGACCCGGCGTCGGAGATGCGCCCGGATCGGAATCCGCGGCGGGCTGGTCGCCAGCAGCGACGGCCGTCGCATCGGCATCGGCACGCGCGTCGCTCGCGACGAGCGCGTTTTCCACCCGGATCTGGCGCATCACCTCGTCGAGCATCTGCTGGTCCGGGTGGTGGCGCTCGCTGGAGCTGCCGAAGAGGCGCCGCGTCATTTGGGTCATGCGGTAGTGCATGACCTCCAACTTCTCGGTCAGCTCATTCACCTGGCCCCGCAGCGCGGCGTTTTCGAGCACGAGATCGATCGAGATCCCGCCGGCGTCCTGGTAAGTGCGCAGCGCGGCGTTCTCGGACGCGAGGCGCACGCGCTCGGTCTCGACCTCCTGCAGGCGGAGAAGGGTCGCCTCCAGCGTTGCGGTCACCCGCGCTAATCGGTCGCTCTGCGGCATGACGGAGCGAGCATATCAGGAGAGGGATCACGTCAACACGATAAAATCAGTGTGTTTGCTTAAATTTACGCACTTGGCGCGGACGCTCCGACATCGCGCCGGTGGTAATGAGCGTGATAGGTGGCGTGGTGGACGTCGATGCCTTCGAGCAGCATCTGGATCTGCGCGGGCGAGAGTGTGATCGTGCCGGTGGCGGTCTCGATCGCTGATCCCTTCGGAACTGCGAACGTCCCCTGCTCAAGTCTCTTCGCGCAGAGCCAAAATCCGGAGCGGTCCCAGGCAATCAGCTTCACGCGGTTTTTCTGGCGACCGACAAAGACGTAGATGTCACCCGCGTAGGGATCGTTCCCGAGCGCGTTCTCCACGAGGGCCACCAGCGACGCGCATCCTTTGCGCATGTCGATGGCTTGGCGGGCGAGAAAGATGCGGCGGCTATCCCCGAAGGTCAGCACCGGTCACCAAGCATCGTCACGACCAGGCGCAGGAGCGCGGGGTCGACTCCCGCGATCACACGAATGACAGCTCCGCACGACAGGAGAATTTCTAAGGGTGGCCCGTTGTTGGTGCCGAGGGACGGTGATGGGGCCGGCACTTGGACCGCGACCTGAACAAACTCAGTGCCCAACGATGACGCGGGTGGACATGATCTCGCGGCGAGCTGACGCAGTCGTCGCTTCCAGTACGACATCATATGGGGACGGATCTGGTGCTGGCGGGCATAGGCGACCTGAGACAGGCCGGATCGCTGCCAGTCATCAATCAGTTCGCGACCGCGGTTCTCGGGGTTTGGTTTCGTGGGGCGTTCTGTGCGCGAGATGTGGGTCACTGTCGGACCTCCTTGCGCGCGATTATATCAGCTCGAGTTCAGCTTCTAGGCAGGCACGTTTGACGCTCACGTTGAAGCCCAACGCGTCGGTTTCATGGTGCAGGCACTGCGGCGCACGGTGTTGAGCCGCGGGTCGTGAGGGCGGGGTCAACCTGCTGAACGGCAGCCGTCGTTTCCCTTCTCCCGCCTTCTCCCGCCTTCTCCCGCCTTCTCCCGCCTTCGTCTGCCTTCGGGCTTCTCCTGCAGTCTCATTCGTCTGCGACGAGACGGAGAAGGGCGATCGGCGGCGAGAGCATGGCGGTGAACCGATCCGATCCCGTGTACTACGGTCTTGACCTTTACCCTTTTTGGGTACAGTGACCCTGTGGATTTCATTGAGGCTCGGTCTTTCGCAAAGCGACGCCCTGCCCTCATGACGGATGAGGAGTACAGCGATCTGAGGCATTATCTGGCGACCTATCCTGATGCGGGCGATCCGATGTCCGGTGTTGGTGGAGTTCGCAAGCTCCGATGGGCGAACAGTCAACGCGGGAAAGGGAAACGGAGCGGCAGTAGGACGATCTATCTCCACGTTGCTCTGGCCAATATGGTCCACCTGTTGATGATCTATGACCATGAGGAAAAAGACGACCTGACCAAGAATGAGCGAGAGGAATTGGCCACCTTCGCTCACGAAATGAAGATCTTGGCCAAGAAGGGGCGCAAATCATGAGTCGTTTCATGGATGACCTACGGGACTCATTCGCTTCGGTGAAGGATCACTATGCCGGGAAGATCACCTTGCGTACCTACACGGTGCCAAAGTTGCGAGCGATCATCATGTCAGGCAAGCGTGTCCGTCGGATTCGTTCCAGGGTGCACATGAGCCAAGAGGTATTTGCTCGCTGTCTGCACACGTCACGGCGCACCGTCGAGAAGTGGGAGCAGGGGTCGAACGCACCAACAGGAACGACGGCTGCACTCCTCGCCTTACTGGATAAGCACCCAGAGATCGTTGTGGAGCTGGCCGAGGTGGGCTGACGCGACCATCGTTACG
>JACDEN010000209.1 GCA_013816415.1 Planctomycetota bacterium | reverse complement strand
GGCGCAGGTCCAGGGATCCTGGCGGTGGCGGGTGTTCTCGATCGGCGGCGCGATGGGGATGGGCTTCGGCATCCTCTTCTACGGCCTGCCCACGCTCAGCGGCGCGATCTTCGGATCGTCGTTCACCATCTTCCCGATCCCGTTCGCCGACTGGTCGGACTACACCAAGTCGTATCTGCCCGCTGTCGCCACCGGACTCTCATTCGACCTGGGCAACATCATCCTCGGCATGGTGATGCCGTACTTCGCCATGGTCGGCTCGTTCATCGGCCTGCTCAGCACCTTCATCATGAATCCGATCCTGTACAAGCTGCACATCCTGACCTCGTGGACGCCCGGCGACAAGACCGTCGAGATCATGTTCAAGAACTACATCGACCTGTATTTCAGCTTCGGCATCGGCCTCTCGCTGGCGATCGCGGTGATCGGCTTCATGGCTGTATTCAAGCTCAAGAAGAAGCGCCAGCAGGATCGCGATGCCAATCCGCTCGGAAGCGACGTGCCCGCTGGGCGCGGCGACATCCCCAATCGCTTTGTCGTGTGGACGTACCTGGTCTCGACCGTCATCTACATCCTGGTCTCGGGCTACCTGATCAATTGGCATCCTGGCGTGATGATCGTGCTGGTGTTTTTCGGCTTCCTGTACACGCCGATCATCTCGTACGTCACCGCCCGCCTCGAGGGCATCGCCGGCCAGGTGGTCGAGATCCCGTACATCCGCGAGCTGTCGTTCATCCTCTCCGGATACCAGGGCGTGGGCATCTGGTTCATCCCCACCCCGATGGCGAACTACGGAGCCCAGACGGTCTTCTACCGGCAGGCCGAGCTCACCGGCACGCGCTTCACGTCGCTGTGGAAATCCGAGGTCTATCTCTTCCCGGTGATGATCATCGCGACCATCGCCTTCGCGAGCTTCATCTGGGGCCTGGGCGAGATCCCGTCGTCGATCTATCCGTTCACGCAGCAGATGTGGGAGCTCAACGCCAAGAACGCGATCCTGGTGATGTCGTCGACCACCGGCGAATACTCGCAGTTCCAGGAAGCGCTCTCGGGCACCAAGGTCGGCGTCGGCTTCGGCGTCGGCATGGGCGTGTTCGGACTGCTGGCGGCGTTCAACGCGCCGACCACGCTGCTCTACGGCCTGATCCGTGGCATCGGCCAGACCACGCCGCACATGGTGATTCCGCAGTTCCTCGGCGCGCTGCTCGGACGCTACTATTTCGAGCGCCGCCTGGGCCTGCGCTGGCGGGAATACGTTCCGGTGCTCAGCGCGGGATTCTTCTGCGGAGCGGGCCTCATCACCATGTTCTGCATCGGGGTCGTGTTCCTGATGAAATCCAGCAACCATCTGCCCTACTGATGCCACCCCGCAGACGACACGCATGACCGACGCTCCCATCGCATCCGCGCAGGAACTGATCGTCCGCGTCAGCGGCGTCGACAAGGTCTATCGCACTGGACACGAGACCGTCTACGCGCTCAAGGGCATCGACCTCGACATCCATCGCGGCGAGTACCTCTCGATCATGGGGCCCTCCGGTTCGGGCAAATCGACACTGTTCAACGTCATCGGTGCGCTCGACAAGCCGACCCGCGGCGAGGTCGCGGTGGGCGGGGTGTCGCTGCCCAAGCTGAGCTCCGGCGAGCTCTCGTATTTCCGCTGTCGACACATCGGCTACGTGTTCCAGAACTACAACCTGATCCAGTCGCTGACCGCGCTCGAGAACGTCACCCTGCCGCTGACCTTCATCGGCGCCGATGACGCCGAGGCCAGACGGCGCGCCATGGAGGTCCTCGACTTCGTCGGGCTCTCCGACCGCATGACCCACAATCCCGGCCAGCTCTCGGGCGGTCAGCAGCAGCGCGTGGCGATCGCCCGGGCGCTCGCGAACCGGCCGACCATCCTGCTGGCCGACGAGCCGACCGCGAACCTCGACCTGAAGACCGGCGCGATGGTGATCGACATCTTCAAGAAGCTCTCGAGCGAGCACGGCGTCACCATCATCACCGCCACCCACGACCACAAGATGCTGGCGGTGTCCGACCGCATCGTCGACATCGCCGCGGGACAGGTCGCCCGCATCCGCAATGTCCGCGACATGGACATCCGCGTCGGCAGGATCGATGCCTGACGCGGCGGCGCCGCAGCGGTCGGGCGATCCGCTGCCAGCGCACCTCGAGCGCATCAGGCACCTGGCGTGGGAGGGCTTCGCGTTCCTGCTTCCGCCGCACTGGGAGATCACCGCCTACAGCCTCGACGCGGCGAAGGGACAGTTCCAGTTCTTCGAGCGCGAGAGCTTTCGCGCGCAGCTGGTCTGGCGGAAGGTGCCGAAGGCGCCGGATCTGCCGCGCATCCTCAACGAGATCCACCGCCGTCAGCTCGAGAAGGACGATCCCGCGGCCGCGAAGGCGTTCTCGTCGCTGGAATTCAGCCAGATCGGGCGCTTCCTCATCGGCCACGAGCAGCCTGGCCGGCCGTGCCAGGCATCGCTGTTCCGACCGGATATCGGGCTGCTCCTGCAGTGGGTGTTCCCGGCGCACGATCCCGATGCATTCACCGCGGCGTGGACGCCGCTGCTGGATTCCTATGAAGCGAACGACGGTCCGCTCCGGCGCTGGGAGCTCTTCGGCATCGGACTGCGCCTTCCTGAGGCGATGGTCTTCCAGGAGCTGACGCCCGAACCGGCCAACGTCGCACTCACCTTCGAGACCCCGAAGCACCTGAAGCTGGTCGCGCGGAGGATGGGGATGCCCGAGATCCTGCTCGCGGGATCCGATCTCGCGCGCTGCCACGCCACCATCCTCGAGCGGGCCGGGTCGCGGGTCCTCGAGTCCGAGCCGCGCACCCTCATGGGATATCCGGCGGTGCGCACCGTGTTCGACCGCCGCGGCGAGAAAGGCATGGAGAAGCTGGTCGGCCGCTGGTGGACCGGTGAAGCGTGGATCTGGCACCAGCGCGACGAAGCGCGGCTGTACACGCTGGAACAGGTGGGGCCGAAACGCCCATCACGGCTGGAGGTGGCCGATGTCATGCGCTGGTGATCGGAGGTGCGTCGATGCCGCGTAGGACTCCAGGCCCGGCGAGCCTCGCCGAGCAGATCGCGGCGATCCCGGTGCGGAACCATGCGGTGCGCGTCGCCGAGGATGCGGGCGGCGCGTCGGCGGTGGTGACGGTGCCGCTGGTCTACGGATCGGTCCTGCGGCCGGTGGCCGCGGCTCTGAAGCTGCGCCGCGAGAAATCGTTCCGCCTTGATGCGCTCGGGTACCGGCTCTTCCAGCGCGTGGATGGAGCGACCACGGTCGCTGGTCTCGCCGATTGGCTGAAGGACGGGCATCAGCTGTCTTTCCACGAGGCGCGCGTCCTGGTGATGCGCTACCTGCAGATGCTGATGCTGCGCGGCCTGGTGGTGCTGGCGAAGCCGCTGCCGCCCGTCTGATCGCGGAGACTATCCGTCGAAGGTTCTGGCCCTTTCTGGCGATCGCGTGAGCGGATGGCATGAGTTGTGCGCTTCCTCGGTGGGACCCTGAGATCCCATCGAGAGGGGCCAGATGCGCGTTATCCATCTTGCAGTGTGCAGTGCGGTGCTGGTACAGGCTCTTGCCGGATGCGGGAGCGGAGGGGGCGGGAACAAGCAGGCCTCCCAACCGCCGCCAGGACCTTCCACGCCCCTCCCTGACCTGACCGTCGACGGCATGATGCAGATGACCAGCGCGACGCGGATCGATCTGATGTTCAAATCGGTGAACGTTGGCACCGCCCCGGCCACCAACATCGCGTATTCGGTGGTGCGCGACGATGGCAAGGTGATCAAAACCGCGGTCATCCCCTCGCTCGCTGCCGGGGCCTCCTCCGACGAGATGGCCATGGACGACGGGTCGGGAGCCGGCCACACCTTCACGATCAGCATCGATCCGCAGAACACGATCCGCGAACCGAACGACGCGAACAACGTCACCACCATCACGTCGGTGGTTGATCCCTCGACGCCGATCAACGGGGATCTGCGCTTCATCGACGGCCACTACCATGGCGCGGTGTTCTACCGCGATCCGCAGTTCCACTTCTGGATCGAGAACACCACGGCGGCGGACCTGGCGGGGGTCCCCTACACCATCCGCCAGGATGGCGTGGATCTTCCGGGATATCCTAAGACCGCAGGCATCCCGGCCGCGGGCAAGAAGGAGATCTACGAGAACCCGTTCGCGAACGTGCCCTTCGATGGCCAGCCCAGCGGCCGCCACAGCTACACCGTGGTCATCGATCCGGGGAATGCCTTTGCCGAGACCAATGAGGGCAACAATTCGAACCGCTCCGAAATCGTGGTGCCGGCGACCTACGCCTACTGGCCGATGAATGCGGGCTCCAAGGTGGATCTCAGGTTCCAGGATCCCCATTACCATGGTCCGCAGCCCGGTCAGATCGTCGTCTTCCATGGGTGGTTCACCAATGCCCACGACACGCTGAGCATCTCCCAGCAGTTCCATTTCGTGATCAAACGCAATGGGGTGCCGATCACTCTCCCCGCGCCGCAAGCGGGCCGCAACATCGGGTACGAGGTCGACGCCGACGGCACCGGTCTGGTGACGCAGCCGATCGCCCCGCTGCAGAAGATCGAGTACGTGATCCACGTGTATGAGCCGGAAAGCCTCGGCGACATCCCGTACAGCATGGACATCGACACGCGCAATGAGATCGACGAACAGTACGAGAGCGGCGCGCAAGAGTCCTGGATCAACAGCAACCACGCGGATTTCATCGTGGTGATGAATCCGCAGGGGACCTCCGGCTGATTCACGGCCATCGACAGGACTGAGCAGAATCCGGGCTCCTTGTTCCAGCCGTTCCAGCGCCTCGCTGTGGAGAACTCGTCGAGTCCCATGGCTTGCGCAGCTGGTCACTGGTCTACACTGCCGGGCCCGACCGATCCTGACCAGTGCGCTGCCCCTATTGCAACCAAGATGATGACCGCGTGCTCGACTCGCGGGCGACCGACGATGGCACCGCGATCCGTCGCCGGCGCGTCTGCAATCCCTGCGCCAAGCGCTACACCACCTACGAGCGGGTCGAAGGCGAGGAGTCGCTGCGCGTGGTGAAGAAGGACGGCCGCGTCCAGAGCTTCGACCGCCGCAAGGTGCTCGCGGGCATGATCACCGCCTGCGAGAAGCGTCCGGTGTCCTCCGAGGATCTCGAGGCTGCCGCCAACCGCGTCCACCACCACCTGCTCAGCTTGGGCGAGCGCGAAGTCGCCTCGACCGCGATCGGCCAGCAGGTGATGGACGAGCTGCACAAGCTCGACCAGGTCGCGTATGTCCGATTCGCCTCGGTCTACCGCCAGTTCAAGGATCTCGACGAGTTCATGAGCGAGCTGCGCCGCGTCATCGGCGGTGGCGGATCGCAGCAGAAGCCGCAATGAGCAGATCCACGCTGTCACGAGCGATCGCATTCGCCACGCGTCAGGCGCCCACCCATGGCGCATCGGGAAAATGCTGGCGAGGCCGGTCGTGCGATCTAAGAGTTCAGCCGCGCCCGGTCGTGCGCGCGATGCCGATCGGATGTACGCTTCCGGGAATGCCATGAAGCCAGCGGCGATCATCAAGCGTGACGGGCGCGAGGTGCCCTTCGACCTGTCGCGCATCGGCGGCGCCATCTCGAAGGCGCTGCACGCCGTGTCGATCGACGACCGCGCGCTCGCGATCGAGCTGGCGCGCGTGGTCCAGGAGCATTTGGAACGTACCTGCGACCAGTCCAGCC
>JACDEN010000004.1 GCA_013816415.1 Planctomycetota bacterium | reverse complement strand
CCTCCATAGATGGGGAGGCAGAGATTGCGGTTCCAGCGGTGCATGTCCCCGAAGCGCATGCGCGTGGGGATGCCGTCGCGGATCGGCAGTTCCCGTCGCTCGTCGCCACGGCGCTCATAGAGGACGAGTTGTGGCGCGTCGATGAGTGACGCCAGGTGTCCGATGCCGGAATCCAAGGTGACGACGATGCGCGCTCCGCGCAGCAGACGCAGCGTACCGCTGATGGCATCGCCGGGCTCCTCGAGGTCCCAGGCAGCGGCGTCCGCATCGATCGCGAGCGATTCTCCGACCGAACCGGCCAGGCCGACGGACCATCCGCGCGATCGCAGACCGGTCACGAGGTCGCTCCACGGCCACGCATTCTTGGCGTCGGCATACGGTTTCGCCCGCGGCGCCACCACCACGTCGACGGGATGCGGCGCGGGCAGGGCCAATGCCGGCTTCGGATAGTCCTCTCCATCCGCCTGCCAGGTGACCAAGGTCGCGTCCGGCCATAGCCGGGACGCCACCGAGCGCAGCTCCGCCACCAGGTCATCGGACCTGCGGCGATAGTCGAAGCCCTCTGGATAGAATGGAGGCGACCGGCTCCCAGAGACGGGCATCCGGCGGGGCGGGATACAAGGCCGCATGCGCGGGGTTTCCCCCGATGTCTGCCGCCGTCGGCGCGGCCGGAACGGTCGCGATCGCGGTCGCCTGCACGATTGGCTGAGGAACCGGCACGGGAGTGGCAACGGTGGTCGTGGGGTCGGCAGGGACGGCGGGAGTGGTCACGGAGGGATCTCCAGGGGAATCAGGACGTGGATGGATGGCGGCAACGGAGGCCGAGGTGTTCCCATCGGCACCGAGATCGACGAAGCTGTCCGGGACGGTCTGGCCGGAAGAGATGGATCATCGATGCGACCGGAACGCGATCGACGTCCAGGCGCATCGAGCCAAGCGGGTTGCCCGGATGGTCCTTGAGGACGTGGTATTCGACCGGGTTCCCAGCGGCGTCGAAGAGGATGCCGTCCACTGCGTTCGTCAGCAGCAGTGGCGTGCCGACCGGGGTCGCCACCTGATCGGCCTCGATGAGTTTCAGATCGAGTTGTACCGGAGTTGCGAGCGCCGGATTCGAGGTCAGCAGCGCGAACGACTCGCCGTCTTCGGCCATCGCCATGCGCATGCAGCGCAGCTTCTCGGCCAGATCGATGGTGTGCGCCCAGTCGATGAACGACCGCTCGATGAAGCGGGCGTCATCGCCTACGATTCCCATGAGTTGCAGGCGTGGTCCGGTGCCGATGCAGTCATTGGCCAGGGTCAGCACGATGCCTCGGGCGTAGCTGTTGTTGGCAACCTCGTAGCGGGCGCGGTTACGGAGGGTCCGGCGGACGGCCGGCGACGCCGCAGCGTCAGCCGAAAGTCCGTCCGCCAGTGCCCAATGTTTGCGATTGTCGTGATTGGTCTGGGCCGCGTCATAGCGGGCGCGGACCATCGTTCGCCGCCCCCCAGGAGCGGCGACACGCGTGCGGCCGATGGCGAGGGTCATGGGCTGCGGACCGATCGCGTTCCACATCGGGCATCCGCGGTTGCCCGAAGACCCGGATCGAGTACCGTATTCAGGACCAGAGGTGAACCATGGCAGTCAAGGCCCAGTCCGTCAGCTTCGTGAAAGCCCATCTGGCCCAGGTGATCGAGGATGTCCGCGGTGGAGGCGGCCCCATGATCGTCACCCAGAACGGCGCGACGGCTGCGGTCATCCAGGATCCGGAATCCTACGAGCGGACCCAGCAGGCCCTGGCCATGCTCAAGTTGGTCGCGATGGCGGAGGAGGACGTCCGTCATGGCCGCGTCCACTCGCATGACGAGGTCTTCGCCGCCGCCCGGAAGCGCCTCGCAGCCCGGCGGAAGGCGTCGACGTGAAGCCATGGACAGTCGTCTACGGCGACGGCGCCAGAGGCGACATCCTCGCGATCGTGGACTTCATCGCTCGCGATAGCGAGATCAATGCCGACGGGGTCCTCGACCGGTTGGAGGCCCGCATCCGTACTCTCCAGTCGCTGCCGGAGCGCGGTCGCGTCGTACCCGAACTTCATTGGCATGGCATCACGACCGTGCATGAGGTTCTCGAGCGGCCTTGGCGCATCCTCTACCAACTCCGGGACCACAACGAGGTGCTGGTCGTGGCCGTCTACGATGGTCGCCGGCAGTTGCATGACCTGTTGATGGAGCGGTTCCTGCGGCATTAGAAAGGCACCTCGTCATCAGTCGCGGTCCACGCGGAT
Source organism: Planctomycetota bacterium (assembly GCA_013816415.1). Lineage (GTDB taxonomy): Bacteria > Planctomycetota > UBA11346 > UBA11346 > UBA11346 > JACCZE01. The sequence continues at coordinate 18,168 of JACDEN010000004.1, read as the reverse complement.
GTCGGGACTCGTCCGAACGCCGGTTCCTCGCGATCATCGCCCGGCTCACGCGGTTCCGGATTGACCCCGAACCGATAGTCGGTGATGCGCTCGAAGTCTTCGCCGGCGACGATGCGAACGGTGATGTGCGTGGTCGGAGCCAAGACGCCGGCGTTAGACGCCGTCGGTGATCAACTCATCGCCGAGGGCCATACGTTCCGCGCCTCGCACCACCGCTTCAATCGCACGGCCTTGGCTTACATCCTCCACAACCGAGCCTACATCGGCGAGCTCGTTCACCGGGGCATCTCCCATGTCGCCAAATTCCAGCCGCTGGTATCCCGGACAACGTTCGATGCCTGCCAGGAGGTACTGAAGGGGCGCAACCGTCGCTCATCGACCCCGGACCTGCCCTACCAGGGTGGCGTCTTCCGATGCGCCCTCTGTGGAGCGATGATGACCGGAGAACGAATCGTCCGACGTCGCATTGACGGTTCCGAAGTCAGCCACCTCTACTATCGCTGCGCCAATAATGCTCCGCCACCAGACCACCCGGTGGTGCGCTGGAAGACGGCAAAGCTTGAGGAGGCTGTCGTGGCCGAGCTGGAGTCACTTCGCATCCACGACGAGGGCCACGCCCAACTGATCCGCAACACGCTCAAAGCCGCCTTCGCTGACGTTGCTAAGGTGGAGGCCGATCGACGGCGGATCCTGGCCAAGCTGAGAAGCGAGATTAAGGGCAGGCTGGACCGCTTGATGAACGTCTACCTTGACGGCGCGCTCGAACAGGCCGAGTTCTCTGTGAAACAGGGCGCGTTGCGGGTGGAACTTGCCGACATAGACCGCCAGTTGGAGGAGAAGCCGAGCTATGACAACAAACGCGGCGAATTGGCCCTGACGGTCTTCGATTTCATGCAAAATGCCGCAGATCTTTGGCGCCGTTCAAACATGGCCCAACGGCGAGAGATTTTGGGTGCAGTTTCTTTGAACCGACTGGTCAGCGACGTAAAGCTTGTCCTGGAAAAGAGAAAGCCCTTCGACATTGCTGCCGAAGGGGCCCCAATCCAAATTGGTCGGGGCGACAGGATTTGAACCTGCGACCTTTGCGTCCCGAACGCAACGCTCTAGCCAAGCTGAGCTACGCCCCGAAATCTGAATCCGACACTGCGTCTCGTGGTGGTCTTCGCTTATTCCGCGTCGGGAACTGGACTTGCGGTTTTCAGGCGAGGGCGCGCGCGACGGAAACACGTGGTACCGTCGGCCCCATCCCTGTCAACGGAGATGGCCTGGTTCTGGGGTAGCTGGAACGCTCCTGCGTTCCTGATGAACGGCCGCGGGGGCAGGCGACACGAGGCGGCCCTGCCGACTACGTTGCCGGCTTCACGCGCAGGAGCCGCTGCCACCACGTCCGGCGGATTCGCGTCGGCAGGCTGATCGGCCGGCTCGCGATGTAGGCGGCGGCGTCCATCGGTGCCAGTTTCCGGATCAGGATGCTCGACAGCTGCTCGTGGATCGCGTGGCCGTATCCGTCCTTGTTTCCCCAATAATGGACGATGAGCGGCGCCTCGCCGGCAGGGTTCACCTCGACCATCGGGGCCGAGGATTCCAGGACGGTGCTCAGGGCGATCTGCTCGGTCAGGAAATGCCGGCAGCCCGATTCGAGCATCGCGTCGTTCACTGCGAGGGCGCGTCTTGCGAGCGGATAGTGCGCGCGGCCCAGAGCCGTGATGCCGGTGTTCCACATGTTGATGGCAGGAGTCACGGTGAATCCAGCGAAGGTCCGATCGCCGACCTCCTTCCAGAGGGCGCGGTTTCCGCGGCGGCGCGAGGACGACAGGTTGTATTCCCTGCAGTCCATCGCGACCGCGCCGCGATCGACGTCCGCCCACAGGCGGGCGGGGTCGCCGAGGACGATGGTGTCGGTATCGAGATACACCGCGACATCGGGGACGGGCTCGAGCTCGGTCGCCAGGATGATGCACTGGATCAGGGTGCGGAAGAAGTATCCACTGGGGCCGATCCACGCGCGCAGCTGCTCCGCCGACAGGGGATGGATGCGGATCTCGCCCTTCAGCCAGGCGAACGACTCGGGGACGTCGGTCACCAGCACGATCTCATCGGCCGGATCGCGCTTGGCCAGCAGGCTCAACAAGCAGTAGTGCGCCTGCAGGAGCCGGGCTTCCGAGGTCCCGAAATTCATCAGCACATATCGGGTCGACATGAGGGCTATCTGGATCGCTGGGCGATATGCTTCCTCACACCCCGCACGACATCGTCGACATCCTCGTCCGTCAGCTTCGCGGAGATCGGCAGGCTGACCGTCTGGCGGCCGATGCGCAGCGCGTGCGGATAGTCGGTCGGAACCCAGCCGAAACGCTGCTGATACCACTCGTGCTCGGGCAGGCTCACATAGTGCACGCCGACGCCGATTCCGTCCGCGGTCATGGCCTCGAGGAAGCGATCGCGGTCGATTCCGGCCGCGTCGCCGTCGATGAGGATGGTATACAGGTGATAGGCATGGCGGCTGTCCTGGTCCGGCTCAGCTGGAAGCTCGATCGCCAGGTCGGCGAACTCGCGTTGATAACGCGCCCAGATGTCCCGGCGCCGCTGCCAACACTGGTCGATCCGCCGCAGCTGATGGATGCCGATCGCCGCCTGGAGATCCATCATGTTGTATTTGAAGCCGCATTCGACGACCTGGTAATGGCGATAGCCCTGGCCTCCGAAGCGTTTCCAGGCGTCGCGATCCATGCCGTGCAGCGACAGGATGCGGATGCGGTCGGACTTCTCCTGCGAGCACACCACCATGCCGCCTTCGCCGGTGATGATGTTCTTGGTGACGTAGAAGCTGTAGCAGCCGTAATCCCCGAAGGTGCCGACGTGCCGGCCGCGATGGGTGGTCTCGATGGAGTGGGCGCAGTCTTCGACCAGCCGCAGGCCGTGCTTCTGCGCAAGTCCGGTTATCGTCGTCATGTCGCAGGCACGGCCGGCGAAATGGACGGGGAGCACCACACGCGTCCGACTGGTGATCCGCTCCTCGATCCGGCGCGGATCGATGTTCATGGTGCGGGGATCGACGTCCGCCAGGACGGGCGTCGCGCCGGCATGCACGATCGCATTGACCGTGGCGCAGAACGTCATCGGAGTGGTGATGACCTCGTCGCCAGGTCCGACGCCGCATCCCACGAGGGCGAGGTGGAGGGCGGCGGTGCATGAGTTGACGCCGACGGCCTGACCGCCGCCGACATAGTCGCAGAACTGCTTTTCGAAGGCGGCGACCTTCGGGCCGGTACCCAGCCACCCAGCGCGCATCGTCGCGACGACCTCCTGGATCTCATCGTCTTCGATCAGCGGAGATCCGAAGATCAGCATGCGCTCCCGGCTGCGGATCGGCGGAACCGCGGATGGCCCGGATGCCGGCTGAGCCGCCGGAGATCCATCACCTGGTCGTGGATTGGTCATGCTGGACAACGCTCCGTCACCGACCGCAGTCGGTCGTGATGCGGAAAAGTCGACCAATCTGCTGCGGTTCCAGGAACACGGGGCATCCTTATAAAAGGCATTGGGAGGGTGTCGAGTGGCCGACGGGCGCCCTCGACTGGAGGTTCCTCCCATACCTGATCACCTGGTCTTCATCGGATCTTATCACGAAGCCGAGCCACGGCAGGACATTGCAGGGTACGCTGGCGGCGATCAGCCCTGGCCCATGGGGTCCGCTCCGATGGTGCCTTGCAGCCGGTCCGGATAGTCCGCCGCTGAGATGCTCGCGAGCATCGTCCGGGCCTTCGCCATGCGGGCGTCCAGCTGCAGCCGGGTCGCCTCATCGGTGTGGCTGGGCCTCGACATGAACCGCTCGAGGTCGGCGATATGGCGACGCCACAGCGTCATCTCGCGGCCCTGCTGCATCAGCAGCCGCTTGCGGTACCAGTCGCTGGCGAGCAGCTGCTCGCGGGTGAACAGCCGGCGCAGCTCGGAGTGGTCCAGGGCGCGACCCAGCCAATCCCCGCGCGCCATCACCGCGAGGATCGCCGCGAGCGGCGGACACGCCTCCTCGATGCTGCCGTCGTCGAAGTAGGCCTGCGCCGCCTGGCGCTGCGACTCGACGATCAGCTCCATGCCGGCGGCGAAGGCGTCGCGGTCCTGCACCTCGGGCCGCAGCAGCTGCTCGCTGAACACCACCGACGGCGTGTCGAAGATGCGGCCGAGGAAGGTGTGCACAAACTTCGAGGTGATGCGCCAGCCCAGGCGGCTCGCGAGCACGCGGCGGCCGCGGTGGTCGAAATCCGCGATGCGCTCGAGATGTCCTTCGCGCATCAGGTACGCCGGGTCGCGCTCGGCCATGGTCATCCGGCACCACATCTCGGGAACCAGCAGGCTGATGTCGTGATCGATCTGCACCTGCGGGCCGATGTGGCCAGCCGGAGTGGTGAAGCCCCAGCCGCCGGTGAGGATCGCGGAGACGATCGCGTTGTTGAGGTCGGCGGTCGCGCGCACCGCGTTGAACGGCCCCTTGGTGAGCGCCCCCTCCGAACCCCAGCCGGTGGTCGACGGGGATTTTCCCGAGAGGCTCGCGATCAGGTCGACGAACAGCTCGGGCAGCTCCTGGTAATGCAGCGGTCCGTACACCGCCAGCTCGCGGATGTTCTGCTCGGGCTCGGGCGGATTGTTGCGCCGGCCCGGAAGCACCGCGTGCACCGGAAACACCACCGGCACGTCCATCGGCAGGCGCCGGAACAGCCGCGCGCCGACTTCGGCGATATGCTTCTCGCGGTGGTTGACCAGATCCGGACGCACCTGCAGGTAGCGCGGATTCTTGGTGACCTTGCCATCGACGATGCGCGGGTGCGACGAGGACAGCACATACGACGCGCCGTCCACCAGCGCGCCGGACAGCCGCGCGCGCATGGGCTCGGTGTACTGCGAGAAGCCGATCGCATCCTCGACGATGGCGCGGTTCTCGCCGAGCGTCAGCGGCTGGTAGTTCGAGGCGAAGAGTCCAGCCCCGGCCATGTCGGCCTCGGCCTGCTTGTCGTAGCCGCGATGGATGGCGTCGTCGGGCCGCTGGAAGAAGCGGGATTCGCAGTTGGCGACGATCTTCACGCTGTCGCCGCAGTGCTCGCGGTTGAGGCCCGGAAGCAGATCCGACGGCACCACCGCCGACACGCTGATGTCGTCCTCGGCGGGCACCTTGAGCGCGGCGATGAAATCCTGGCGCAGCTTGAAGGTCCGCCACGAGCCCTCGAGCTGTCCGACGCGCAGGTACGAACCGACGAGCTTGCGCCCGCGATACTTGAACTCGTGCCCGGACTGTCCGTTGACGATGTCGACGCTGAAGTGCTTCCGCCAGTCCTCGCCCCACTCGGGACGGTAGAAGCGCTTGATGATGAAGGCCAGCGCGCGGATGTCCGGCGGGATCGACGCGAGCCACGCGTTGTACTCGGGAGTGAATTCCCCGGGCGACGGCGTGAGCAGCTTGATCACCGACCCCAGCGAGCGCTGCGGATCCAGCACTGGGCGGCTCGGCCGCCGCTGATAATCCGGATGGATGTGCGGAAGGAATCGCGTCGAGTAGTCGTGCGTGAAGATACCCTCCACAGCGGCGAGATCGCGGTCGACGTCGGCGATGAAGATCGGGCCGTAGAGCATCGCGTCGTTGATCGACTTCGAGATCTCCGACTTGCCGCCGCCGGAGACCGTGCACGGCTTGTGGCAGTAGACTCCCTCGGCCACCGTTCCCACCAGACGCCAGGTCGGCGCGCCTGGATGCTTCTCGAGCTTCACCTTGTAGCCCGAGGGATGAACGAACGTGGTCGCCGGCCGCAGCGGCAGCGAGCGCTCGGTGCCCTCGTGGCTCCAGGTCACGCGGCTCTTCGCCAGCTCGATGCGCATGGACTCGGGCATGTACAGCACATCGGCATAGACGCGGTCGACACCGTAGCCGTCCGGCTGGACGTCGAACAACTTGCCGGCATAGCGCGCACTCGCCTCGCCGAAGGAGTGGCCGCGGCCGAGCACGGTGTTGTTGTCGCCGTGGAACTCTTCGCCCAGGTTGAACGATGCGAAAGCGATGGCGCCGCCGGCGTGCTCCTCTTCGCATCCGCCGCTGAGGTTGGCCGAGAACGAGATCTGGGTCTTCACCTCCTTCTTGCAGTAACCGTAATAATTGTCGGCGAGGATGGTCACCATGACGCCCTCGGCGGTGCGGCAGGCGATCTTGAAGGGAGAGCCGCCGTTGTAGGGCTCGTCGGCCTGCGACCAGCACATGCCATCGCGGCGTTGGCGCTCGGTCGCCTGATCGACGTGCGGCAGCCCGAGCTCCTTCTTGGCGACGGTCGTCAGATGCGGCGCGAGGATCACGCAGCCGGTGTGACCGGTCCATTGTCCGACGTCGAGCCCCGCGTCGTTCTCGGGCAGCGAGGGATCGCCGGCGTTGCCGAAGATCGATTCGACGAAGTCGAGGTTGCTGACCAGCGACCCGGGGGCGAACAGCCGCACCTCCATGGTCTTCGCGGGAGAGATGCCGGGGATCTGCGGCCGCACCAGCGGACGCAGGAGCAGCGACACGAACAGTTCGACCGGCTCGACGCTGCCCGAAGTGAACGGCAGGCGCAGGTGCTCGCGCGGCGGCCGCATCGCGTGGTGCATCAGGTTGCCGAACACCTTCCGCGGCACCGCCAGCTTGTCGGCCGGAATCGGCAGGCCGCCCTCGGCGACATGGAACACGCCCTTGGTGGTGCGGCGATCGTTCTTGGGATTATGCAGGATGCCCTGGTGGATCCGATACGAGGTGAGCGCCGTCGAGGTCAGCACGTCGGCGGCGACCGGCAGCGACAGCTCGCGGGCGAGACCGTGGCGGTCGAGCACGAAGGTCGACGCCGGCAGGCGCACCGGACCGATCAGCGGCTCGCCGGCGAGATGGCGGTCGAGATAGTCCTGGATGCGCTGGTCGACCGGCGACAGGTGTCCCGCGAGCAGACGCGACTGTTCGCGATGATTCGCGAGCAGATCGTGGGCCACCGCCAGGAAGTCGCGGTTCGAGGCGTCGGTCGGCAGCTCGTGACCAAGCGCCGCGAGCTTCAGGTTGATGTAGCGGACGAGATTCCGGCGGTCGTGGATGACGTTGCGGCCATCCGCATCAAGTCCGAGGCAGCGGATGGTATCCATGATCTGCGCCCGACATTCGATAGCGGGGTTGGCCGGACAAGCGGCCACCTTCGGGTGCTGCCGGCTGCAACCTCGACGTCCCCTTCGGTGGCGGCTGCCGATGCTACCAACGCTTGGCGAGGCGCGCCAAACGCCACAGTCGCTGGCGTGACCAACGACATCACCCTGCGCAGCTCTCCCATCCGACCAGTCCACCGCGACGTCTTCTGGTCTGCCGCCGGACGGTCGCTGCGGCGATGCCTCGTCCTCTCGCTGCTCGCGACGATCGTCGCTGCCTCAGAAGACATCCCATTTCTCGATGCGACGTATCGCGCCAGCCCAGAACTGGCGCTCGCACCCCCTCTCGCCGGATGGTGGGCGGAGAGCGTACGCGACGCCTCGACGTGGTTCGATGCCGCCTGCGGCGCATCCGGCGGAGCGGACGCCGCGCTGATCGGACTGCGCTCGCTGCATCTGGTCGCGATCGGATCCACCGGCGCCAGCGGGATCCACCCGCTGGTCGCGGCGCGCTGGCATGGCGCACCGCCCGCTGGCGCGGCAGGCCTCCTCGCTTCGTGGGCAGACCACCAGTATTCCCAAGATGCCAATGGCGCGACTCTCACGGCTGGAGGCACGGTCGCACCAGCGTCCGCGGACGACGCACCGGTCGGCTGGCGCGTGCACATCGATGGTCGCGCGCTGGTCGCCGAGGCGAAATGGCGGTATCCGCAGCCTCCTGAGGGCATTCCGGTCGAACGGTTTGCGGCGTGGCAGCAGGCGGTGTCCGCATGGCGCATCTCTGCCGGCGTGGATCCCGCGTCGGATGGCGCGCGCGGCTGGATCGACACCGGCTTGCCCGCCGCCTGGTTCGCGCCGATCGATCAGAAGGTGCTCGCGCGCACCCCTCCCGACGCCGTCGCCGTCGCCGCCGTCGCCATCGATGCACGACGACTGCTCGCGGATGCCGGACCGATCATCGGCGAAGCGCTGCCGCTTGTGATCGGGAAATCGCATCTGCCGATCGCCCCGGAGGCTGCTGCCGAGGCGATGACTGGTACCTGGTATATCGCCGCGACCGCTGACCACGGATTCCTGGTCCGCGCCCCACGCTCGGAACCGCTCGACGCCTTGGTAGCGTTCGCGCTCGCGAGCGAAGGGGTCGCGTTTGCCGACAGCGATCAGCCACAGGTGCTGGATGAGCTGTGGTTCGCGCGCGGCGCGCAGGAATGGATTCTGGCGGATTCCGCGAAGCGCATCGTCGACTGGCGTGCCAGCCCCGGAAAACCGTCGGTGGCTGCGGCTCCGGGAACATCGGTGTGGGCCTGGTGCACACCGGCGTTCGCATCAGAGGTCGCTCGCCAAACCATCGAGGCTCCCGTCGCGGTACAGTTCGGCCTGCGCATCGCGCTCGGCGGTCCTTCGGTGATCGGGTTTGAACTCGGCATCGGTCCATCGAGGCAGTCGAAAGCGACGGCGTTGGACGAAGTGCTCGGACAGCTCAAAAATGGTGGCGATCATGCGCTCACGGCGCGTACCGGACAGCCGACGCTGGTGCTGGATCTGTCGGGACCGGTGCTTCCGTGGGCAATGACCGGTCTCACCCTGCGCTGGTTCGCCGACTACGCCCAGGACCAGACTGGGCGGGCGCATCTCCGTCGTCAGATCCAGGAGTTCCAAACCGCGGGCGTCGGCGCTCTTCCCTCCGACCTGGTGGCCATGATCCCCCCAATCCCCGCGCCCGTGTCGGCACGCGCACGCGCGCTGCGCGAGCGCCTGTCGCAGATCCAGGATCTGAAGGATTTCACCAATCCCGCGCTGTGGACGCGCCGGATGAAATCCGGTCCCGCGGTGCAGGCCACCGCAGCGGAAACAGCGGACGCCACGCTGGCCGAAGCGCTCCTCGTCGAGAGCACGGTCGCCGATGACGCCGGATGTCCATCGATCGGAGACCTCGCGATCCTCGATGCGGCGGCGGCGAACCAGCTTGGTCCGATGATGAAGCCCGATGGCGGCTCGCTGGCTCGGCGCCTCCTGCGCGCGGGGACGACCCTGATCGCGCTGGAAGATGCGCGCGGACTGGTCCTGGTCGACCGCGCGCACCGACTGGTGCGCGAGCCGCGCCTGCTGGTCGAGTCGCTGTCGCAGTGGGGGATCGCCTTCTCTCGCGACCAAGCCTGGCTGGTCGCGATCCTGTCAGACCTCGCCCCCGCCGATACCAGCGAGCGCTGGCTTTCCGAACCGGCGCGGCTGAGCGATGCGTTCGTACCTGGCGAGCGAATGGTCATGATCGGCTGGGCGGCTGCGTCGTGGCTCGGGCTGCCAGCAGCTCCGGTCGATGCCACCGATCCGCGGTCACTGCTTCAGCCGGGACTATTCACTCCGCACCTGATGTGGGCCCGCAGCGCCGAAGACCTCGGGATCATGATGCGATTCTTCCGCCAGCGCGAACTCGGGAACTCCGGAGAGGCGGCTGAACTCGCAGATCTGGACTCGCCCTGTGCCGGCATGCTGATGCCAGCGATCGGCATCCTGAAGCAGGGGCGGGAGAAGGCGCAGGCGCGACATGCCCTGCTGCGTCTCGCGGCGCGCCTCGGCCGTGCTCCGGAGTTTGCAGAAGACGCGAAAGCCGCCGAAGCGATGGCCGGGCCTCTCACCGTGCCGTTCTACGGGACCGATCAACCGCTGCGCTACGAGCGCACGGGCCGCCGCGCCTTCCGGCTGTGGATGGAGCCCGCGGGGGATCCTCCGAAGGGCCTGAGCGCCGCTGCTTGGAAGAAGCTGGAACCCACGCCGCCCGCGCCGGACAAACATCCGTGGCTGATCGTCGAGGGGAAGACCATCTCGGTACAGATCGACCTCGAACCCGCCGCCGCACAGGACGCATCGTCGGCGCCACGCCCGAGGCGGCGACCCTGATCACCAGCGTACACCGGACCTGGATTCTCGTTGGGGTAACCGCGTCATCGTACGGGCGGTAGCGGTCCCGAGATGATGTGCTGAAGCTGCTCGGCGGTGGCATCGACATCGGCTGCGAACAGCGTGATCGGTCCGCCGGCGCCCTCGATCAGCAGGCTCCGTCCCACCTGGCGGATCCCGGTGATATCGGTGCGACGCATGCTGAAGCGGCGCAGCCCCCGACGAGCGACGACGGTGGTATCATCGATCTCGATGGCCGGTCGGCGAGCCGCGAACCGTTGGCAGAGCGCCATCAGAATCGCGAGCCCGGCAATACCAAGGGGAAGTGCCATGGTGCCAAATTGGACAGCCGTCACCACCGCCGCGGCCGAAAAGAACCAGGACGCGAGAGCGAACCGCTTGGCGATGGTCGGACGATAGCCGATGCGGGTGACGGTCATGGCTGCGGGCTCACCGTGAGACCATGGGCCGCGACACGCTCGTAGGTGGAGCGCAGGTGCTCGATGCCGGCGCCGTCCGCATGCTCCAATGCCTTCTGCGAGGCCTGACGGTCGAGCACCGCCAATGACGCGCATGCCATCTCGAGACGATGCTCATCGGCCTGCCTGAGCGCGTAGGCGATGATGCCGTCGATCGCCGCCCGGTCGTGGGCGACGCCCAATTCGATCAGCGCTCCCTCCTGCACCACCTGCGCGGCCTTCGGATCCGACAGCAGCGCGACCTTCTCCGCGACCTGGGCCGGGGCGAGTCCAGAACGGGTGCGCGCTGGCGCAGGACGGTCGGCAGATGCGTTTGACGACGGATGCGGTGCCTCCGTCGCTTCACGCGTGTGCTGGAGGCCGATCACCAGCACCGCCGCCAGCGCGACGAGTGCACCGAGGAGAGTCCATCGAGCCATGGGTGCCATCCTCCTGGTCAGACCTTCCTGGGGAAGCGATCGATGATGCTCTGCATGAGCGGCGGGTTATGTGGGCCGAAGATCCATGCCACGATCGACACCACGACGAGGATGACCAGAGTGGCCAGCGCCACCAATGAGCCGATGAGGGCAGCCAGGGCGAAGCTGATCACACCGGCAACATAGAGCACGATCGCTCCGAGCGTGATCACACCGCCGATCAGCTCGACCGCAGCGCCGTATTCGTCGATCAGGGCCTTGCGATCGCGGGCTTCCTTCTCTTCGTGCGCGAACGCGGTCCGCACCAGCTGGAGCGCCGTGTCCTCATCCAGTCCATCCGATTGCGCGGTGATGGGCTTGTTGGTGGTGATTCCGCGTACCGAGCTGTAGACCTTCGACTGTCCCAGGTTCCCATAGGCGTACAGATCCAGGTTGAGCGTCCCGGTCACCCCTCCCGATGACGGCAGCACCCGATCATACAGGGTGATGTTGCCGGTGATCAGGACCAGGTGGGAGAAATCCCAAGCAACGGAACGGGATTGAGGAGTCGCGGGATCCCAGAGAGGCGCATCCGTCGGGGCTATCCGGTGGAACTGGACTGACCGGCATCGCCGCAGGCTAGCATGCTGCAGGTAAACCGCACCCGGTGGCGCTCCGCATCCTTACATCTGATCGACGGCGCTCCGGTGTTCCGTCACCACCGTGCGGCGTGGTCGCTGGCGCGCCGCCGAGCGGCGCACTCCATTCCGGCTGGACGGCTCACGGGAACCGTGGACTGCCAACGCATGCGCATACCGTCGCCAACAGAGGCCCCCGCATGCGCATCCTGCTACTCGGCAACAGCCAGATCGTCTCGTTCGGCAACGTCCCGGATCTGATCACGAAGCTGTCGCGATCGGCGGCTCCGCAGTGCCTGCTCGAGGCCGAGGTGGTGGCGATCGGCGGCGCATCGATCGAGCAGCTGTGGACGGATGGACGCCCCATCGCCGCCATCCGCGGCGGCGGCTGGGACTGGGTGCTCTGCCACGAGCTGGTCTACAGCTATGGCGGCAACGGCGACCGGCTGCGAGAATTCGGCCGCAGGTTCCATCGGGAAGCGCAATCGGTGGGCGCGCGCATGCTGTTCTACGCCAGCGGCGACGTCGAGGGGCAGCGCGGGACGCATGAGCCGATGTACCGCGATGCCGCCGAACTGGCGAGGGAGTGCGGCGGACGCGTCGCTGGCGGAGGCTCCGCCTGGCTCAGGGCCTGGCGCGAGCAGCCGGACCTCGATTTCCATTGCCCCGACCGCGCGCATGCCGGCCATCGCGGATACTACCTGAACGCCTGCGTCATCTTCGCTGCACTCACCAACCGTTCGCCCATCGGCCTCGATCCGTGCACGGTAAGCGCGCCGGAGGCGTCGTTCCTGCAGCGGATCGCCTGGGACCAGTACCACGAGGACCGACGCAGCGAGCGTGCGGTCGCGATGGGCGGAACATGACCGCGATTCCTCCCGACGTGGTGCTGTCGCGCGACGTCGTGTATGCGCGCTACGGCGCGCGCGCACTGACCATGCACATCCTGACCCCGGCGGCGCTGGATCGCGCGCGTCCGCTGCCGGCAATCCTGCACGTCCACGGCGGCGGCTGGAAGGTGCGCGACCGCAAGGCGCTGCTCGCGGACATCGTCCGCGTGGCGCAGCGTGGTTACATCGCTGCGACCATGCATTACCGGCTCAGCGAGGAGGCGCGGTTTCCCGCGCAGATCCAGGACCTGAAATGCGCCGTGCGTTTCCTGCGCGCTAACGCGGTCGAACTCGGCATCGATCCGCAGCGCATCGGCGCCTGGGGATATTCGGCAGGCGGCCATCTGGTCGCGCTGCTCGGCGTCTCGGGTGGCAGGGCCGACTTCGAAGGCGATGGTGGATGGGCCGGTACCGACAGCCGCGTGCAAGCGGTGGTCAATTGCTGCGGGGTGATCGACATCCCCAGCTACTCCCTCGGCGGACATGAATCCGAGGACCACGCCGACCACTACGCCGCGCTGCTGCTCGGAGGTCCGACGCCCCAGCGTCTCGCCGAGGCCAGGCGCGCGAGCCCGATCACCCACGTGTCGCGATCGGCCGCGCCGATCCTCACCATCCACGGCGACCAGGACGAAGCGGTGCCGATCGAGCAGGGCCGGATGTTCCATCGCGCGCTGATCTCAGCCGGTGCGCCGTCCGAGATGATCGAGCTGCCTGGCGGACGGCACGAGTTCGGCGGTCCGGCGATCGATGCCGCGGTTGACGATTTCTTCGATCGCTGGCTGCGGGCCTGAGATCAGGCGATCTCGTCCCAGAGGCGGCCATGACCACGGGGGGAAAACCGGAGACATCCGGTCACACCCGGCCGCTGGCCCGTTAACACAGGATGAGAACCGCACGATCGATCTCCTTCGCGCTCGTAGTCGCGATCGGATGCATTGGATGCGGTAGCTACCGCGGCTTTCCCGCGCACGGCGGGGGAAAGCGCTTCGACGAGGAGCAGCGCGCGGTGGCGGCAAGCGTGCGCCAGGCGGTGATCGGGATGGATCTGTCGGGCATCTCCGCCCATCGCATCCAGGTCGTGGTCTCGGGCATCGCGCACAATGGCGGAGGGCGGGACCGGTTCCCCGGCGTGACCTCGGGCAGCATCGGCATGGGCATGCAGTTCGACAACAGCTCCGCGGAAGGCGACCGCGCGGTCGGCGCGACCGGAACTCCGTGGGTCGACGACTGGCGCAACAGCTCCGATCACACCGGCATGAGCCCGAATGCGTCGGTGTCCGCACGATTCGAGCACGAGTACGACTCCTTCCAGTCCTGGACCGATGCCGATCTGCAGTATCTCGAACAGGTCATCCGTATGCGGCTGATCCATCTCGGCATCGTTCCCACCGACGCCAATCCCGAGATGCGGCTGCGCGTGCTGGTCGACGTGCTGGGCACCAACCGCAGCCGCGACGAATGGATCCTCGCCAGCAAGGACGTGCTCGAGGCGTCCTGCGAGCTGACCTGGTACGTCACCGCCGAGGACGACGCCAAGCTGGTCCAGGCGGCGAAGCGCAGCGGCGCTTCGGCCTCCTACAGCGAAAGCGGCATGATCCTGGTCAGCGGACTCTCGCGACATCGCGAGGTCACCTCCGGCACCCTCGGCGAATTCGCGACCCCGACCGCGCAGTGACAGACAGAGCCCAACCGGTCAGCTGACCCAGGCTCCGCCCCGGCGCAGCGATTCCTCGGCCTTCTCCGTCCATTCCATGCTCTTCAAGGCGTCTGACGCCGGGTGTCGCGGAGATTTCCGTCGGCGACGCGATGCCCAGTCGAGCCGCATCCATGGGGGATCGAGCGCTCATGCGGCTTCTTCTTCCCGTCCTTCTCGACCGCCTCGGCCTTCCGCCCGGCGCCGTTCGGGGCAGCGGTCTCCTTGTCCGGGGGTTCAGCACCCGCACTGATGTCGAGCTGGACGGCCGGAGCGCGATTGCCGGCTTCGTCCACCAGCGTCGCGGGCGGATTCTGCCCGAACCCGCAGACGACCCGGGCCGGCAGCTTGATCACGCGCTCGAAAGTGAGGATCACGCGCGTGTCGGCGGCTTCGGCTTTGACGCACGGCACCGGGCCGACCGCATCGAGCACGCCGAAGTCCTCGATCTTGACCCCTGCGAGTTTCTTCACTTCGGCGAAATGCACGGCCACTGATTTGCCGTTGCTGGCCAAGGCGGCGGAGTCCATGACGGGACCCGGCCAGTTCACATCCTTCTTTCCGTAGTGGACTTTCAAAAGTGCGCGGGCCAGTTCATGACCAAGCGCCTTGTAGCCAGCGGTGTTGAGATGGACCGAATCGCCGTAGTCGCTGCGGCCGAGCGCCGGGACCAGCAAGGCATTGCCGTCATCGACTACGAACCGTCGCTGCGCTTCGCGGATCGGCATGAAGTCGCCCGGGGTGCTGCCCCACAGGCCGATCTGCACGATCACCGCCATCATCTGCGGATTCTTGGCCTGTGCCCGGACGCGCCTGACCAGGTCGGTGAGCTTGGCCAGATATTCGTCCGCCTTCATGTTGTTCACTCCGTCGGTCTCTCCTTGGTACCAGAGGAAGACTCCGGCATTGCGTCCGCTCTGCTCGATCGTGGGGCACAATCCCTGGCCGTTGCCCGCACGCCATTCAGGGCCGGTCTCGCTCCAGGAGTCGATGGACCTGGCGCCCATCGCCCAACCGGTGAGCTTGATCGGCTTCCCGGCCTTCGCGACCTCGAGAGCGGCGAACAGCCAGGGTCCGACGCTCCCGTTCATGGTCGCGAGCGGTTCCTTGGCCTCGACGAACTGCTGCCCATTCCACATCTTCACGCCGGGATCCGGATCCGGGCCGGGAAGGTCGCCATGACCGCACGCGTTGGATTGACCAGACAGGATCCAAAGGTCCGCAGTCCCGCTCTCGGCCCAGGCGTGAATGACCATAGCGAGGGATAACACCAGAATCTTCCATGCGCACATGAACGCTCCTTTTAGCCAACTTCTGCTTCCGACGGTTCCGCTCACTTGCTGTCGATGCGCACCGGCTTGCCGAAGGTCTTCATGGAAATCTCCCGGAATCTGTGGCGGCCAGCGCGATGCGGTCCCCGCCGAGGTGGTCGGTGCCGACATGTCTGACTCGCGCTCGCACGGTCAGCTCTTCACGTCCCACCTCGATGTGATGTACGCTCGATTGAGTAGCAGGCATCCGGTCGACATCAATGTGGTATCGGCCACGGATTCTCGGCGCGAGAGGGACGCCGAGACCAGGACGACCAGACCTGTGGTGGCTCGAGCGGCCCGGAATCCACAGGCGTATGGATCTCCTTCGGGATGATCTCGCCGCATCCTGGTCGGCGACCTGGCCGGACCGGATCGCCTCCGGCTCGGACCTGCGCTGTCGATCCCTTATTCCGCGGTTGCCTGGGCGCTGCGGATCGTGCGTGTGCAGACCCATGCGCCGATCACGCTCGCGAGGAGGACCAGGCACAGGGCGAAGAAGATCCCGTGATCGACGTAGATGTTCTGAAGCTCGATGCGATTGATGCCTGGCGCGAGCTCATGGTAGTGGACGGTCATCGTGGGCGACGGTGGGTCTTCGATCGTATCGCTTCCGGAAAAAGGCTTCCCGTCGACCACAAATTCGTACCGGATCGAATAACCGATGAAGGTCACGCCCTTGCGCGTGTGGACGTTCTTCGTGTATTCCTCGAAGACCGTGCATGGCGCCGTTTTGTTGTGGCGCTGGAAATCCACGACCTGCCACCACTTCGGCGCGAACAGATAGATGCCAATGCCTGCGAGTACGACGAAGCCGATGCATGCGATGCGATTGCTCCTGGCTGCGCGCTGGGCCTTCTCGACCTGACCAGCTGCGATCTGCTTCCGCCACTGTCCGCGCGGAGCCGTCATGCTCCCGCAGTCGCCGCCGACTGCTCCTGCTTGCGCTGGTCGGCGAGCTTCTTGCGGTTGTCGCGGCGATCCTGCTGCGTCGCGAGCTCCGCCATCACCTCCCGGGTCAGGTCCTTGCTGCCGGTCAGGTTGCTGCCCAACGCACCGATGGTGTAGAGGATCCCCCAGGGAATGCCCCACCACCCGAAAAGGAACGCGATGGCGGTATATTTGAAGCCCTTCGCGATCCGGCTTCCGCCCCCCTTCACGAAGATGATCGGCGACGGCTGACGGAAGGAGAGGATCACCACTGAGATCACGTACTGGTACATCACGAATTTTCCGCCGTTCTCGATCTCGGATTCGATCGCCTTGAAATCCATGCCGTTGATGCCTTCGATCGGGGGAATGGCCATGCGCGCTCCTTTGCCCAGAGTCTACCTCAGGATCCGTCTCCTCGCAGGTGGTTCGCACCCACCAGGAATGATCGTTCCCAAAGGGTGGTTGAATTGCCCGAACCCAATCCCGCACCTCGGTTTGGCGGATTGGCGGAAGAGCCAAGGACGCCATGCTGCGGCCATGACCGATGCACCTGCTCGCCGCGGCTTCTGGAAGCTGCTCATGATGTGGATCGTGTGGGGCGGCCCGACCAAGCCGGGACCGGCTTGGATCCTGGTCGGCGGCATGGCTGCCGGGATGATCCTCGGCGCGCTCTTCATCATGCGGTTCCAGCAGGTCGAGGTCGTCGAGCGCGTACGCACCTACATCTTCGGCGACAAATCGCTCGAACTGCCCAAGCCGGTCACGCCGCCACCGCCGGGCATGGCGTGGGTGAAGGCGCTGACCACCGCGTACTGTCCGTGCGTGATCTGCTGCGAGAAGGAGCACCAGGACTGGAAGACCTCGACCAACCGCGACATCCGCATCCATCCCTACGGCATCGCGAGCGCCCACAAGCTGGTGCCGCCGGGGATCTGGCTCGACATCCCCGGCTACGGCCACGCCATGGTGGATGATACCGGCGGAGCGATGCGTCAGGATGCGCAGCGCGGCATCGTCCACCTCGACCTGCGTTTCGAAGAGCACCAGGTCGCGCGCCGATGGGGACGACGCTGGACGTGGATCGCATTGCCGATCGACAGCGGCGCCGCGAAGCTGCAGCCTGAGCCCGAGACGACGCACTGATCAGCATTCCGGGTCACGGATCCGCGGACGATTTGTGCCCGTCGAACCTGCCGGGCATGATCTCCTGCAGCCAGTCCATCTTCTTGAGACTGCGGACGATCGTTTCGAACTCCTTGAACTCCTGATCGGTCATCTGCGACAGCTGCAGCGCGATCGCCTCGAGCGCGGCGATGTCGTTGGACTCGTCCATCTCCTCGGTGCGGTAATTGATGTAATCGGCAGCCTTGATCAGCGCCTCGACCACGTTTCTCATGCGACGGCCTTTCTGGAAGGAACCGATCGGAAGCGGTGCCGATCGGATCAGCGACGATCCTTCGCGCCTGACCGCCTGCTGCCAGCGGCTTTCTTGCCGCCAGCCGGTCGGCGCGTCCGCTTGGTCGGAGCACGTCACGCATCCCGGTGCCGGTCCAGGAGCGCTCGGTGCTCGGGATTTTGGGCAGTAGCGTGGACAGGGACCCCGCCATGATCGCAGGCGTCGGGGTCGGCGCCGTGCTCGAGCTGGTGCTGGATCAGCGCCTGACGCCGCGCGTCCCCTCATCCTCATCGAGCTTGTGGTCGCCGGAAAGATCGACCGGGGCCGCCTTGTCCTGGGCATGGAGCAGACGACGCAGATCCTGGGCGATGCCCTGCAGGTTGTCCTTGG
>JACDEN010000208.1 GCA_013816415.1 Planctomycetota bacterium | reverse complement strand
GCGCCGGGGTGCGTACCTGCCGGGTCGTGAACGCAGGATGGTCGAACGATGGCGGCGTGGTCGCGGTGGTGCTGCAGGCACCCGGACTGCCGAGACGCGAGGTGCGTCCATGTCCATGACTCGCCCGTCCATGAATCGCCAAGGCATGGTGCTCACGGCGGTGATCGTCGTGATCGCCGGTGCGGCCGGCATCATCGGCATCACCATCGCTGCGCAGGGCGCCCACCGCAGATCAGAGGTGTCGGAGCGTGCGGCGCGCATCCAGGGCCGCGAATGGTGTCGTGGCGCCCAGGCCATGGCCGAAGGCGCGGAGGTGCGCTGCGGCGCCTGGGAGATCACGCGCTCCCCGGGAAGTGAGCGGATCGCGCGCGGTCCACATGGGACCTACCGCATCTCCAGCGACGGCCGCGAGAGCTGGACTCCGACGGGATCCGGGCGATGAGCCACGTCGCCGACATCGAGAACGTCCTGCGGACCATCGCCGCGGCAGCGGAGGAACGGCGACCCCTGCCTCCCGAGCTGCGGGCCCGCTGTGGAACCTTGGGCACGCGGATCGCCGAGGGGCTGGATGCGGGCCAGGACGTCGCCACCGCCTTGGCCGGCCATATACCGGAGGACCTCCGGGCGGCGCTGCGCGGTCCGCGGCCTCCGCTGGAGCGCAGCGCGTTGTTGGCTGCCGAGCGTCTGCGCATGGAGCGCATCGCCCGTCTCGCCTGGCTCGACGCGATCGCCCATCCGATCATGACCGTCTGTGGCGTCGCCATCGCGATGCTGGTGATCGTCCATTACACTGGTCATGGACTCGCGTTCCCCGCGCTGATCACCGGCTTGGCGATGCTCGTGGCGGGCGCCTGCGCGATGTGGGTGGCGTGGTCGCGCCACGCGGTCCGCCTGGTGCCTTCGCTCGCCAGCCTGGGCTACCACGTGGCGCAGGCGCAGCGGTTCGAGCGTGCCGCGCTGGTCGCCCGCTGGCGGCTGCCTGAAACCGAGCTGCTGCCGATCCTGGGCTCCGACTGGTCGAACCTCGGCGCCGTGCTCAGTCATCCCGATGCCGAAAACCACTGCCGCCGGCTGGCCGACTACCACGCCACGGCCGCGGTGAGATCGCGCCGGCACTTGGCGCGGATCCTCGCCGCCATCGTCTACGTCGCCGCTGGAGCGCTGCTGGTGTCGGCGGCCATCGAACCGATGGGAGCCCTGGTGGATGCGATGTGCGCCATCGGCGATTCGGAATGATGCGCGGGTGATCGTTACGTGGTCGGCTTGAGCGCGCGCACGAACGCGACGAAGCCCGCGGCCTGGGCCTTCAGGCGCTCGACGAACAGCGGCTCGATCAGGGTGCCGTCGGCCGCGAAGCGCTTGAAGCTGTCGCCGATGAACACCCGGGTGGGAAAGATGTATGCGTTGCGGTAGCCGGCGACCCCCTGGAAGTGCTCGACCGACCTCAGGCTCGAGAATTGGCCGGCGCTCAGGCCGATGAACGCGCACGGGCGCTGTGCGAAGCCCTCGCGTTCGGGCAGCATGTCGACGAACAGCTTGAGGATTCCCGGGTAGCTGCCGTTGTATTCCGGGATCACGAACACCGCGGCGTCGCACGCGAGGAAGCGCTGCACCAGCGCGGTCACCGCCGGCTTCGGCGCCTTGTACGCCATCGGATCGAGGAACTCCGGACCCAGGTTCAACTCCAACAGATCGACCTGGCAACCGAGGGCGGCGTAATCGGCGGCGACCTGGCGCGCGAGTTTGAGCGACAGGCTGCCGGCGCGGTTGGTTCCGGGGACGAGGGCGAGGAGCATGGATCGTTCTACGTTCCGGGTTCTGCGTTCTGCGTCGGACAGTCTGGGCATGAGTGGTGTTCGGCAGTCGACGGAGAACCGAGCACGCAGAATTCAGAACGGCTTCCGCTCATCACATCCACTCCGTATGCACGAAAGCCCCCGGTTTCTCCAAGCGCTCGTACGTATGGCTGCCGAAGGCGTCGCGCTGCGCCTGGGTCACGTAGGCGGGCAGACGCGCGGTGGCGTAGCTTTCGATGTAGGCGAGGCTCGCCGAGAGGGCGGGTACCGGGATGCCGGCGGCGATCGCGGCGCCGACCACCTTGCGCAATGATGGCACGGTGCGGGTGATGTCGGCGCGGAATTCGTCAGCGATCAGCAGACTGGCCAGGTTCGGCTGCTTCTTGAAGGCGGCGGTGATGCGGTCGAGGAAGACCGCGCGGATGATGCAGCCGCCGCGCCAGATCGCCGGGATCGAGCCGATGTCGGTCTCGTAGTTCCGCTGAGCGGCGCAGGCCTTGATCATGGTCATGCCCTGCGCATAGGCCGAGATCTTCGCGCCATAGAGCGCTTGCGCGATGTCGTTGGCGGCAATGCCGGCGAGCTTGGCGCGCGGCAGCGCGAGGACTTTCTCAGCGACTTCGCGCTCGGACTTCACGCTCGAGACGATGCGCGCGTCGACCGCGGCGGTGATGGTCGGGATCGCGACTCCGGCCTCGAGCGCGGCCATGGTCGTCCACTTGCCGGTGCCCTTCTGGCCGGCCGCGTCGCGGATCGCGTCGAGCAGGAAGCCGCCTGGCTTCAGCGGATCCGGCTTGTCGGCGATGTTCCCGGTGAGCTCGATCAGGAAGCTGCCGAGCTCGCCGCGGTTCCACTGCTTGAAGGTGGTGGCGCAGGCCGGATGTCCGAGGCCGAGACCGCGATGCAGCAGGTCGTAGCATTCGGCGATCATCTGCATGTCGCCGTACTCGATGCCGTTGTGCACCATCTTGACGAAATGACCCGCCGAGCCGTTGCCGCACCAGGTGACGCACGGTTCGTCATTCTTCGGGCCGGCCTTGGCCGAGATCTGCTTGAGGATCGGCATCAGCTGGTCGACGGCGGCGCGGTCGCCGCCCGGCATGATCGACGGGCCGATGCGGGCGCCTTCTTCGCCGCCCGAGACGCCCATGCCGACGAAGCTGAAATTCTTGGCCTTGGCGAAGGCGTTGCGGCGATCGGTGTCCGCCCAGTGGGCGTTGCCGCCATCGACCAGGATGTCGCCCTGCTCGAGCAGCGGCGCGACCGCCTCGATCACCGCGTCGGTGCCCTTGCCAGCCTGGACCATGATGATGATCCGGCGCGGACGCTTGATCGCCTGCACGAAGTCCGCGAGCTCCCTGCATGGGATGAAGCGCGCGCCCCGGCCGTGCTCCCAGGTCATGACCTCTTCGGTCACCGCCCAGGTGCGGTTGAAGAGCGCGACGGTGTAGCCGCGCGATTCGATGTTCTTGGCCAGGTTGCGGCCCATCACGGCCATGCCGATGACGCCTGCGTCTGCGGTCGCGTTCATGTGTCCTTCCCCGGTGGAGCGGCCAAGCCTGGGGAGGAGCGCCGGCCCGTCCAGCGACATCGGGGATGGCTATCGGCTATCCGCGATCACTTCCCGCCCAGCGCGGTGATGTGCTTGACCAGGTCAGCCCGGAATGCTGCGGTATCCTTGGCCGACAGCACGGCGGTGCCGGCGTCCTCGACGGTGATCGGCTTCAAGGTTGCGGCCAGGAAAGCCTCGGCCGCGGCGGTGTCGCGCTTGGCCGCCTTGGCGGAGGCGATGCGCGCAACCAGCGTCGTGAGGTAGCGGTAGTCGGAGATGCCGGTCGCGGTGCGTTCCCACATCGTCGTGGCGACGAACCCGGCCGCGTTCGAGCTCGGGTAGACCTGCGCCCACGAACCTTCGGTGTCCGTGAAATCGTAGTACGGATTGGAGTTCACGTACATCCAGCCGTTGCGCAGGAATCCGCTCATGCCTCGGCGGTGCAGCGCGAAGAACCATCGCCCCACGTCGAAGCGGTTGCCGCCGGCGCTGTAGTCCCAGGCCTCACGGTGTGCGTCGACGCACATCTTCAGCGATGCGGTCGAGTGGTGGGCGATCGACACCGGCATCAGGGCGAAGTAGGGATCCCGGCCATCGCCCGGCGAATAGAATCCGCTGAAGGCGCAGTCGGGCGCCGCGCTGGTGTACAGTTCGATCAGCTGGCGGCTCGAGTCGATGTTGCCGAATTCCGGCCGCGGCTCGTCGAGCAGCGCATACGAGCGCGGAGGCCAGCCCTGCTGCTTGGCATGTGCGGCGACGGCGCCATACGCCGTCTTGATCAGCTCGGCAAAGCCGACGCCCCATTTCTCCTTGGAGCGCTGATCGTTCACCGCGAGGGCGTTCTTGCTGCCGTCGCGGTTGAAGCCGAGGTCGAGATCGAAGCCCTGGTAGCTGTCGCCGCGCTTGGTCAGGCCATGCTTGACGGCCAGCGCCATCCAGCGGTCGGCCTCGGTGAAGTCGATCTCGGCCTTGCCTGCTGACACCGCGCTCAGCCGCATGGCGGGGCCACCGGTGACGGCGTTCAACCCGTGCTCGGCCTGATCCTTCAGCATCGCTTCGGCGGTCATCCAATAGGCCGCATCGAGGTCGGCATACGATCCGCGGATCTGGCTCGCCGTCGTGCCGGTGCAGCTGATGGTCGCGTCGTCTGCCTTGTCGAGCGTGAACGGATGGACGACCAGCGCGAATGGGATGCTCAGCGGCTTGCCGGCGCCGGCGATGGTGAGCGTGCCGGTGTAGGCCCCGGGCTTGGCATCGGCCGGGGTATGCACCGTCACCCACAGCGCCCGCGTGAAGCCGGGCTTGAGCGGCACCGGGTGGTTGGGCTGCAGGATCAACGGCAGTAACTCCATCTGGCGCGAGATGCCGGCGCGTTTGGCGTAGCTGCGGACCACGCGCAGCTCGATGGCGGCAGCAGGAATGGCCGCACCAGCGGGGCCAGTCAGGCTGGACGCGGTCGCGGTGACGGCGGCAATCGCCTTCAGCGGCACCAATCCGACCTGCGCCGCCAGGCGTTCGCCCGCGCAGCCGGCCAATTCCATGCGCGCGCCGTGTTCGGTCTCGTCGGGGGCCGACGAACTTGCCACATCGATATCGGAGGAACGCACGAAGGAGACGAAGCCGCGCTCCTGCTCCTCGGCCGTCGGCTTCACCGCTGGGTGATCGGCTTTGGGCGGCGACAGAGTGATCTCATTGGTGAAGAGATCCTTGCGCCGGTCATCGAGCGTCTTCATGAAGGCGACGCCATCCGCCGCCTTGCTCTTCGGATACACGCACATGAAGCAGAGCGCATCGCCAAATGTGCCATCGCCGTGTACGCGCACCGCCAGCTTGCCGTCGGCGCCGACCGCGGCTTCGAAGCGGCGGACCGGGGTCGCCACCTTCACGCGGCGGTCCCACAGATCCATGCCCGGCTCGTCCTCGTCGTACTCGAAACGCAGATAGTGGTTCTTCAGGAAGGCTGGACCGTCGCAGGTCTCGTTGAAGACAGTGGCCCCGTTGAGCGAGACGGTGCGGTTCATGATCACCTGTGGCTGGGCCCACGCGCCGAAGGTGTCGATGCATATCTCGACGATGTAGGTGCCGGCTCCGTCCTTGCAGTCCACGGTGAAGACCTCGCCGTGGCCATAGTCGCCGCCGAGATCATCGGGATTTCCCGGCTTCTGTCCCGTCAGCGGATTGGTCCAGCCGTAGCCCTTACCCGAGGAATAGAGATCCAGCTCGGTGACGGAGGTGAATCCGGGGAATACGCCCGATCCGGCGGGACCGAAATCGAACGCGCGCAGACCGGCGACCTCGGGCAGGCCCGTGCCTTCGAGCCGGGCATCGTCGAAATAGAGCGTGCGCGGCTTGCCATCGCCCGGCTGGCCGACGAAGATGCTGAACAAGCGCAGCGTCGACATGTCGAGCGGATCCTGCTCGTGAAAATTGCGTGAATTCGAG
>JACDEN010000207.1 GCA_013816415.1 Planctomycetota bacterium | reverse complement strand
GCCTACGTCAGGGCCAACTGGGGCGCCAATCCGATCACCGGTGAAGCTGGCGGCGGGATCCTAACGGACTCGAGGTTCGATGAGGACTACGACAGGCGGCCATACGCACGCGACAACGCAGTCTACGACGCCGTGGTCGTTGGTCTGGGAGCAAGATGGGGAGTCGGCAACCTGAGCGGAGCCGACCAGGCAGCGATGCTCGGACGGATCGACGCCATCGGCATCCGGGCCGGCTTCGGTCGCGTGCCTGACAGTTGGCTCAGTCCAAGCCATTGGGCGCAGGACGGCGCGCTGGACCGGTTGAACCGCCAGAACCTCGCCGACCTGTGGGTGGAGACGGCAAAGATCTCGACCCATGCTGCTGGTGAACTGGCCCTGTGGACGGCGGGAGGCGAGGTGTTCGCAGCCGGGCTAGCTGCGCGCAATCTCGCGCGTATCACCGCAGCAGGCAGACGTGGGCTAGCAGGTGAGGCGGCGGCAGCGGAGAGACAGCTGGCTCAGCGCATCGAACAACTTGGAGGCTCGCGTTTCACCGATGAGCAGGTCCGAATCTGGTACAACAGCCGCGTGGCGCCGCTGCCGGGGATGAACCAGCAGTGGCTCCAGCAGGGTTTCGATCTTCGCGCCCGCGCTCGGATGGCTTATGACTTCCGCCACCAGGCACGTCTTGATGCTCGTTTGATGATGAGCGATGCAGAGAGCCTGCGCATCATCAGAGCCCGCGACGCCGCTAAGTACGGCGATCCCGGTGGCCCGACCTTCGAGATGTTGATCCAGCAGCATCGCGCTCGTGGCATGTCGCTGGATGACGCGCTGGAAACGATTTTGGGGACCTCGTCTCGAACGGACCCCGGGTTCAACGCCAAGTTCGGAATCGGAAACTGATGTCGACCAGCGAGAGCTTTCAGGTCGTTTTCGCCCAGCAGATTGCGTGGGCCAAGACTGGCGACCCAGAGTTTCCCTACAGCGCAGTCGTCGATGGGCGCAAGTACAAGCTGCGCGTCAACGACTTCCCCGAGGAGCACATGTACACGTTGCTCATCGACGATCAGCGCAGCCTGGACTTCACCAGTTGGCCGCCTGCGTGGACCGGGAAGTAACCTCACACCGACGAGATGCCTCTACGGCGCCATCACCACGACCACGTCGCGCACCGGCGCCCTCTCGGCCACCACCGACGGCTACTCGAGGCCCTTGATACAGAGCGCTGTCGACGGCCCCCGTCCAGGTTCAGCGCGCGCTCGACGCCGGGCGACGTTCGGAGCATTAGTCAGCACCGGCGAGGCATGTAGGGTGCGGCCATGCCAAACGGCCTTCTGCTCCTTCTGGTCCTCGCTGCGGTCATCGCGCTCATCGGCTTCATCGCTCGCCAGCGCGCCGGCACCGGTGGGACCGGCAAGCCTGACGCGTACCTCGATCGCTTCGCCCCCGCCGCCGCGCTGCTGACCGCGAACGAGACCGAGTTCTTCCGCGTCGCCCAGGCGGTGCTGGAGCCGCGCTACCGGCTGTTCGCCAAGGTGCTCTTGCGCGACCTGGTCGAGGTCGTTGGACGGGGCTCGAAGCTCGGCCCGCTTGGCAAGGTCGGAGCCAAGCACATCGACTTCGCGATCTGCGACACCGTGACATTCCGTGTCGTCGGCACCATCGAGGTCGACGACGCGACACACCAGCGCGCCGATCGTGCTGACTCTGACAAGACCAAGGACGCGGTGTTGGCGAAGGTGGGCATCCCGCTCATCCGCATCCGCGCCAGAGCGTCGTACGGGCGCCAGGACGTCGAGACGGCGCTGAAGCAGTTCCTGGTGCCAGCGGAGGTCGATCGGGCCGCTCAGCCGATTCTGACGGCGCCGACGAGCGTGGCCGCGGCTCTGTCACCGGGGTCTTCATCATCGAGTGGCAGTCCAGTCGCCTGCCCGCGCTGCGGTCTGGCCGTCGTCGAGCGGACCTCGAAGGCGGGGAAGCGGTTCCAGGGCTGCTCGGGCTTCCCGGCGTGCCGGTACACTGCGGACGGGCTCGCGTGACTCGCCGACAGGTCGCCACCGTGTTGATCATCGCGTGCGCGATCGTCGTGATCAGCCTCTCATACCTCGGCGCGTACGCGGTCGCCTACTCGACGCGGCGGCCGGCGGCGAACATGGCGTACTTCGCCTACGCCAGCGGGCTGCACACCGAGCGCTTCCTGTCTGGCTTGTTCCTGCCGGTGTACCGGCTGCACCGCTGGTTCGGACACGCGCAGCGGCACAACCTCGACCGGCCTGACGAGCCGGTGACGGCGGGGCCGTAAGGCTGACACTTCAACGAGCAGCCATGGGACCCGCCTTCTTCTCTGACGAGAACCTACGCGACCTGCGACAAGGGCGTCATGATGTCCAGGCAGCGTGGGAACGCCTGCGAGATCGCATCGTCGGCCGGCGCTACAAGAGCGACAAGGCCGCCGAGTATGCGAAGCACGGCCTGACGCGGCGGCTCTACACGCTGGTGCGGTGCATCGACCACGTGTTCGACATCCTACCGCCATCGAGGCAGGACATCGTACTCTCCACAAATTAGATGTCGCCCGAATCTTCCATCCACTCGACGATTTCCGTCTTTTCTTGAACTCGAACGCCGCATGATCCAGTGCCCACCATGCCCGCGAGCCACCTGAAGCTTTCTGCCACGGCACGGTTCCGCCACGGTCCAACCATTGGCTGGACGCTCCGCATCTCATTTAAGTTCGGAATCAGGCTATGCGGCCTCTCGGTAGTAGTGCTTGAGGACACCGCCGAGCCGTGTCTGGCACCCGATCTTGCCCATTCCAGCTTGGTCATCTGGTTGTTGGACGGGTGCCTGAGCATCGGGCGGGGCATTTCCCAGAGACTGGTGCGGTCGCTCCGCGTGGTAGTGAACCATGTATTCGCTCAGCGCGCGTCCGAGCCCACCGAAGCCGAGGCAGGTGATCTTTCGCAGACAATCGCTTTTTACGGATCTCACCCAGCGCTCCGCGAACGCGTTCAAATTAGGCGAATTGGGTGGCAGCTTGATGGCCTCCACGCCACCGGTCTTCAGCAGCATCACGAAGCTCTCGCAGAACTTGGTGTCGTGATCGTGGATCAGGTACTTGGCGCCGATGCGCTTGAGCCAGCCGACATCGTCCATGGTGACGTTCCGCGCGATCTGCTTCATGAAGGCCTCGTCCGGGTGCTCGGTCACGCCCAGGATCTCGACCTTCCTCGTAGCCAGGTGGATGGCGAACAGCACATAGGCGGTCGTCTTCCCCAGCCAGCTCCACACGTCGACCGTGAAGAAGTCGGTGGCGGCGATCTCGTGGCCGTGCGCGGCGATGAACGGCTTCCAAGTCGAGGTCCGACCCTCGCCGTTGGGGTCGAGTGGCTCGATGACGTGGCGCCTGAGGATGTTGGCGACGGTCTGTGGGCAGCGCTTGATCTTCAACTTGAGCAGCTCACCCGAGATGCGGTGGATGCCCCAGTCGTTCTCGGTGCGCATGCGCACGATCAGGGTTTCGGTCTCAGCATCGGTCCGCGGGCGTCCAGGTCCCTGCTTACGGGACTGACCGAGCAACCCCTTCTTCAGCGCTTGATGCCAGCGCTGGATGGTCTTGGCCGAGGCGACCGTGCAGATCTTCTTCAGGCGTGTCCAGCCGATCGCCGCCCCAGCCTCAGCGAAGCGGCGACGCCAGGCCAGCGTGAAGGTCAATCGCTGAGCGGGGAGCAGCCGCCGGTAGTAGGAATTCTCGGCCCGCAGAAAGGCGAGCTCGGCCAGGAGCGCCCGGTTCTGCTTGGCCAGCACAGTTGCAGCCAGGATCCGAAGCATGAGAGGAAGATCGTTGAGCATGCGAATGGCTCTCGTGATCGCCGCCCCGGTCCCCGACCCCGGCCAGTGCGTCGAGTGATAGGTAAAGGAAGGGCTGCGGGGCCCTCGCGGGCCCCAACAGCGACTGCAGATCGTGCAGCAGATGCAGCAGTTGTGTCCGTGTTTGTCCCGGTTTGTCCAGGTTTGTCCACCTTCGCAAGCCCGGTCGGGCGCGCAGGTTAAGTCATAAGATGCGTCATTACAGGACCTTGCAAAGAAGGCCCGTGCAGCCTTGCCATGCAGTAGGTCGAGAGTTCGGTTGGTGTTCAATAAACGGGTCGATCGCCAACATACAGGTCGTGGTCGCGCCAGGCGGGTGGTTCCGGTAGTTCGAGCGCAGTGCCATTGTCGGTGACGCCGGTGATGATGCCGTTGGCGTCATAGGTCACCACCGTCTTATGGAGCACGACGCCGGCCTCCGCTTGGATGACGACACCGACGCGACCATCAGCGTTATAGGTGAACAACGTATCAATGCCGAGCGGATTCGTTTCCTTCATCAAACGGCCTTGCTGGTCATATTCGTAGCGCCAGATTTTTTGTTCGGCCGGCGTATCGCCAATCGCGCGTTCGATGACGTTGCCCTGCACGTCTTTCTTCAGCACCTCTTTCGGCGCTGAGGCGGCATCAGCGGCTGCGGCTGCGGAAGGATCTGCGGTCTCCGCCGCACCACGACTCGCTCCGAGCAGCAGCACCAGAGCAACACACCAAATCGTGGTGGGAGCGATCGCAGCGCACGCGATCAGCAGACCGCGGGACCGAGCCTGGGGCTCCTCGGCGGATTCGTCATGGGCGGAACCGCGCCGGTGTTTCGCCGGCGGCCCGGGGTGTTCCGCCAGCAGGACAGAAGAGGGATGCAGCCGTTTCGGTCGGGGGTTGTCGACGAATTCAACCGGGATCGTCACTTCCAGGTGGCACTGCTTGCAGTGACCCGTCTTCCCGGCCGCCTCCGGCGGGGCCTGGAGCGTGGCCTGGCAGGCAGGGCAGGTGAAGCTCAGGAAGGGTGCTGGTGCTGGTGACAAGGTGACTCCCCGGCCCTGAGCAGGGCAGCAAGTGAGGGTGAATACCCCACGCCGGCACCTTTTGCAAATCCCGAGCGCGCGCTTCCCCTCCATGGGAAGAAGCGCGGCATCAGCCGGTTACGAAGACTGCAATCAATGGTGTGCAAGGGGAGGCGGAATGCGATTGAAACGCTGGAGGACATACTCTTGGAAGTATGGCGATGACCGCGTACGATATCGCCCCCGCTACTTCAGCCACTAAGGCGTTGTTTAGCGTGCCGACCATTAATCGCCCTCAGACCACTGAAGCCCTCAGACCACTGAAATAGGTGCTCCCCATGCTGCTATCCTTCCTCCGTTCGTGGTGCGTCGTTGTCTCGCTATTGGCGATCGGCGCATCGGCGTGGGCTCTCGATGCTCCGGATGTGAAGCCAGCTGCCGGCACCTACGACCACCCGGTGATGGTGGTGATCAAGGCCACACCGAAAGAAGCTGATGTCCGTTTTTCAATCGATGGCACCGCCATCACCCCGCTCTCGTCGCTCTATACAAAGCCGTTCAAGCTCGCGACCACCACCACGCTGCGCGTGCAGTCGTTCCTCGACGGCGTCGCCAGCCCGGAAGTCGTCGTCACCTACGTGATCACCGGGGTCAACAACGTGGGCGCGACGCCGACGTTCTCCCCGGCGCCCGGCACCTACTCGGCCCCGGTGTCGGTCGCTCTCGCTTCGACCACGCCAGGGACCACGATCCACTTTTCCACCGATGGCACCGAACCCACGGCCACCAGCCCGACCTATTCGTCTCCGATTTCCATCTCGTCGAACACCACCGTACGCGCGCGTGGATTCGCCAACGGGTACTTCGAGGGTGCGGTCGCCGTCGGTGTGTACTCCTTCCAAGTCGCGCAGCCCACCGCATCTCCGGTGGCAGGTACCTATAATG
>JACDEN010000206.1 GCA_013816415.1 Planctomycetota bacterium | reverse complement strand
GAGGCCAAGCCGCGGCTCGGCGCGACCCCGTTCGTCGGCTACGACGAGGTCGAGGCCGCGACCGAGATCACGCTGCTCGAGGTCGGCGGCGCGGCCGCCGCGTCGGCGCCGACCGGAACCGCGGTGCGCTTCGCGCTCGCGCGCACTCCGTTCTACGCCGAATCCGGCGGTCAGGTCGGCGACACCGGAAAAGTCGCGGGTGCGGATTTCGAGATTCGCGTCACCGATGTCCAGAAGGACGAAGGCCTGGTCATCCACTCGGGCGAGGTGGTCGCCGGAGCCGCGCGCGGGGGCGCGGTCACCGCCAAGGTCGATGCCGACAAGCGCAAGGACATCACGCGGCACCACACAGCGACGCACCTGCTGCATGCCGCGCTCGGCCGCGTGCTCGGCGACCACGTCGAGCAGCAGGGTTCGAAGGTCGAGGCGGGCTCGCTGCGCTTCGACTTCAACAACCCCGGTGCGATGACCCGCGAACAGCTGGCCGCGGTCGAGAACTGGGTGAACGAGCAGATCCACGCTGGACATCCGGTGGCGATCGCCGAGATGCCGGTCGATGACGCGAAGAAGCTCGGCGCCAAGGCGCAGTTCGGCGAGAAGTACGGCAAGAGCGTGCGCGTGATCTCGGTCGCCGAGGGATCGGTATCGCGCGAGCTGTGCGGCGGCTGCCACGTCCGCGACACGCGCGAGATCCGCGCCTTCCGCATCGTGCGCGAAGAGGCGTCGTCGGCGGGCGTCCGCCGGGTGACCGCGGTCGCCGGCCGCGCCGCGCTCGCCCTCGCCGCCGAGGAGGCGGAGGTTGCCGCGGAATGCGGTGAGCTCTTCGGCATGGCGCGGGTCGAGGATCCGCGCGCGATCGACGACATCGCACGCGAACTGAAGGTGACGCGCAAGGAGCTGCCGGCGCGGCTCGCGCAGTTGCGCAACGAGGCGCGCGAGCTCGCGGGAAAGCTCCTGGCGACGCTCATCGAAGGCAGCGGCGACCTCGCCGCGCGCGTCGACCACCTGCAGACCGAACTGCGGCGCCTGCGCAAGCTCAACGAGACGAAGCAGGCCCAGGCCGCCGCCGGACAGGCCGACGACCTGATCGCGCAGGTGCGCGAGGTGGCGGGGGTGCCGCTGCTCGCCGTGCGTGTCGACGGCCTGGATGCGAAGGCCCTGTCCCAGCTCGCTGACGTGCTGAAGTCGAAGCAGGCGAGCCTGTGCCTGGTGCTCGCGGGCGAGCAGGCCGGCAAGGCGGTGGTGCTCGCGGCGGTGAGCAAGGACCTGGTCGCGCGGCGGCTCTCCGCGGGAAACCTCGTGAAACAGCTGGCCGAACAGCTTGGCGGACGCGGCGGCGGCAAACCGGAACTCGCCCAGGGCGGCGGCCCGGATCCGTCGCGACTGGACGCCGTCCTCGCCGGCGTGCCGGCCCTGGTGCAACAAGCAGTGGCGGGCGCCGGCTCGGCCAGCTAATCTGAGTCACTGAATGCCGAAAAACGTTTATGAAAATCAAGAAAATCCCATTCGGCATTCAGGGACTAGTGAGCCCGAGGGGCGTAGCCCCTCGAAACAACAGTCGCCAACGTGGCAGGGCCGATAATGCAACCTTTGGTTGCGGCCCTGCCGCGTTGGTTCCGACCATGAGCGACTCGTCCCGACGACATCCGATCCGAGTCGCTGCGCCTGCGGGCGGCGGGGTCCTCCGTGGTTAAGAAGCCCGAGAAGCCGCGCGACCGTGGCTCGGAAGAGCACCGTCGCCGCAAGACCGTCTTCAAGGGCATCGCCGTGGTGCCGGGCATCGCCATCGGCCCGGTGCGCCTGAAATTTCGCCAGACCCAGGTGTGGTCCGACCGCACCATCGGCAAGGCCGACGTCGCTCGCGAGACCGACCGCCTGGGCGAGGCCGTGCGCCTGTCGAAGGAGCAGCTGCTCGAGGCGCGCGCCAAGGTCTCCGAGGAGATCGGCGAGCTCGAGGCGACGATCTTCGACGCCCACATCCTGATCCTCGAGGACCAGGGTTTCCTGCGTAAGATCCGCACCCTGGTCGAACGCGACCTGAAGCCGGTCGAGGTGGTCGTCGCCGAGATCGTCGAAGGCTACTACCGCATGCTCAGCATGGTTAAGGACGAGCACCTGCGCGAACGCTCGGCCGACATCCGCGACGTCGGCCGCCGGCTGCTCGAAAACCTCGCCAAGCTGCACAAGCCTGACGACGAGGTCGCCGAGGAGGAGGCGCAGGAGGGCAACGAGCTCGACATCATCTTCGCGCGCGAGCTGTTCCCGTCGGATCTCGTCACCATCGAACGCCGCCACTGCCAGGCGGTGATCTGCGAGCTCGGATCCGACCGCGGCCACGCGGCGGTGATGCTGCGCGCGATGAACGTGCCGTCGGTGATGGGCCTGCAGGACCTCGCCGAGAACATCGAGGACGGCGATTTCGTCATCGTCGACGGATCCTCGGGCACCGTCCTCATCAATCCGAAGAAGGACGTCGTCGACGCCTACCAGAAGACCAAGAAGGAATTCGAGCACTATAACAAGCTGCTCAAGGACGAGGTCGAACTGCCGGCGGTGACCACTGACGGCCACGCCATCTCGCTGCTCGCGAACGTCTCGAAGCACAGCGACATCGACCTCGCCAAGCTCTACAACGTCGACGGCATCGGACTCTACCGCAGCGAATTCCATCTCATGATCGGCAACACCTACCCCGACGAGGAGGAGCAGTACTGGATCTACCGCGAGGCGGTCCAGAAGATGCCGGACAAGCCGGTGACGTTCCGCACCATGGATATCGGCTCCGACAAGAAGCTGCCGTATGTGAAGCTCAACGACGACGACACCCATGTGCTGGGCCGCCGCTCGATCCGGCTGATGACCGAGCTCGAGGACTACCAGCTGATCCAGCTGCGCGCGATCATCCGCGCCAGCGTGCACGGCAAGGTGCGGCTGATGTTCCCGTTCATCACCTCGCTCGAGGACATCCGCACCGCCAAGCGCCTGGTGCGCACGGCGCGGCGCGAGCTCGAGGTGCGCGATCCGAAGAAGTCCTACCCCGAGATCCCGATCGGCATGATGGTCGAGGTGCCGGCCGCCGCGCTATCGCTCGACAAGTACGTGCGCGAGGTGTCCTTCTTCTCGGTCGGCACCAACGACCTCACCCAGTACGTGTGCGCCGCCGACCGCAACCACCCCGACGTGGCGCCGTGGTACAAGGCGCACAATCCCGGGATGCTGCAGCTCCTGAAGATCATCGTCGACACCTCGAAGGCCTACAACGGCGACCTCACGGTGTGCGGCGAGATGGCCGGCGATCCGTTCTACACCATGTTCCTGCTCGGCATCGGCGTGACCAAGCTCTCGATGGCCGCCCCGCAGGTGCCGCTGGTGAAGAAGATCATCCGCTCGGTCAACCTCTCGGGCGCGCAGAATCTCGCGCGCCGAGCGCTCCAGCTCACCTCGACCGGCCAGATCCGCGAGACCTTCGCGACCACGGTCGAGCAGATCCTCGGCCGCGACCTCGGCGGCTGGACGCGGACCGGCCCGGAATGACCGGCCCGGACGGATCGCCTCGTCCGCCTGCGCGGCCGCGGCCGTCCGCGGAACCTTCGCACGCTTCAGAGCCGAGCGGTACCGGCATCCTCGGCTGGACGATCGTCATCTTCGCGGCCGTGCTCGCCTGCGCGGGTCAGGTGCTGTGGTTGTACGGCGGAACCCAGCGTGTGATCGGTATCGCGCTGGTGGTGGTGGCCGGGGCGATCCTGCTTGCGCATTTCCTGCGCCTGGCGCTGCGGGGATTGCCGAAGCGCCGCAAGGACCGACGCCCAGGCCATTGACCCGACCGCCATGGGGCAGACCGTTGGCCGTCCATGGATCACCGCACGATCGAACTCCGCACCGCGTTCAAGCAGTCCTTCGGTTCCGACGCGCAGGTCGCGGTGCGGGCGCCCGGGCGGGTGAACCTGATCGGCGAGCACACCGACTACAACGACGGATTCTGCCTGCCGATGGCGATCGAGCGCGATGTGCTGATCGCGTATCGATCGCGTTCCGACACCACGGTGCGCGTGCTCTCGCTGCAGCAGAAGAACCTCGAGATCTTCGACGTCGGCCCATCGGAAGGCAATCGCATCCACAAATCCAGCCAGGTGTCCGCGCGCTGGGCCGACTACATCAAGGGCTGCGCCCAGGTCCTGCGCGAGGAAGGCCTGAAGCTTCACGGCGTGGACATGGCATTGACCGGCGACGTCCCGCTCGGTTCGGGCCTGTCGAGTTCGGCGGCGCTCGAAGTGGCGACCATGCTCGCGCTGCTCGGCGCCAACGGTCTGACCTTTTCCGCTGAGAAGATCGCCAAGCTCGCGCAGCGCGCTGAGAACACCTACGTCGGCACCCAATGCGGCATCCTCGACCAGCTGTCGTCGGCCTGCGCGGTGCATGGCCAGGCGATGCTGATGGACTGCCGCACGCTCGCGCTGACTCCGGCGCCGCTGCCGAAGGGCATCAGCGTGGTCATCGCCGACACCGGCAAGCGCCGCGGCCTGGTCGACAGCGCGTACAACGAGCGGCGCGCGCAGTGCGAGGCCGGAGCGCGTGCGCTCGGCGTCTCGCACCTGCGCGACGTCAGCATGGCCGGTCTGTGGCAGGCGCGGCAGGCGGGAAAGCTCGACGCCGTCGCGCTCAAGCGCTGCGAGCACGTGGTCGCCGAGAACGGCCGCACCGTCGCCGCCTTCGCCTGCCTCACCAGCGGCAACGCCGAGGCGTTCGGCCAACTCATGGACCAGAGCCACGCCGATCTGCGCGACAAGTTCGAGGTCAGCTGCCGGGAGCTCGACGACATGGTGGCGATCAGCCGCGCGCTGCCCGGCTGTCTCGGCTCGCGCATGACCGGCGCCGGATTCGGCGGCTGCACGGTCAGCCTGGTGAAGGACGAGCACACGTCGGCGTTCGCCTCGTCGCTCGCCAGCGCCTATAAGAAGCTGCACGACCTGCCGATGGCCGTCTATCTGACGTGCGCCGCCGCCGGCGCCGGCCCGGTCGTCCTCGGCTGACATCCGTCCACGGCGTGACTCGCCTGCGCCGCGGGTAGATTCGGGTTTGCGATGAGCTGGTACGATCCAGGACTGAAATTCAGCTGCACCAATTGCGGCAACTGCTGCACCGGTTCGCCCGGCTTCACCTGGGTCGACGACCGCGAGATCGCCCGGCTGGCCGAGCGCCTCGGACTCGACGAGGCGGCCTTCCGCCGCCGCTACATCCGCGAGGCCTGGCGCGGCGGCGAGCAGCGGACATCGCTGGTCGACAAGCCGAACCACGACTGCGTGTTCTACGCGCGCGGCGTCGGCTGCACGGTCTACGACGATCGTCCGAAGCAGTGCCGTACCTGGCCGTTCTGGAAGCGCGTGGTCGAGACGCGCGAGGACTGGCTCGACGCGGGGCGGGAATGCCCGGGCATCGGCCGCGGCCGGCTCCATACCGCCGAAGAGATCCGCACGACCGCGTCAGACGACGGTCTGCCCTGAACGCGGACCCGCCTTTGCCAGGCATCGCGGGAGGACATACTCGGAGCGTGGCCACCGATGGGGATCTCCAGGACTCCGATGCCAAGGCCGGCGGCGGCCCGGGAGCGCAGAAGAATCCGGGGTCCAGCCGTGAGTCGGCTGCTGGAAAAAGCGCCCAGGCGAACGCCGATCGCGATGCGGATGCCGCGCTGCTCGCCCTGGCGCGCAGCGGGGATCGCGAGGCCTGGGCGCGGCTCTGCCACAAGCACGCCCCGCGGCTGGCCGCCTATCTCGGCGCGCGACTGCGCCGCCCTGCGGTGGTCGAGAG
>JACDEN010000205.1 GCA_013816415.1 Planctomycetota bacterium | reverse complement strand
CCCGGCGCGCGCGATCCCGCATCCGCGTCCGGCCACGCCACCGCGGCAATCGCGGCCGATCGCGCGCTGGCCGCGATCGAAGCGGCTCCATCCAGCGCCGAATCGTACAAGCAGGCGGGCGGCGTCCTCGCCAGCGCCGCCCAGGCGGAACGCGTCCAGCAGGCGACGTCGCAGCTCGCGTCCGCGTCCGGACGCAGCACCGACCTGCCATCGCCGTCGACTCCGGGAACCGCCATCGGGAGCGCGGCTGGGATGGACCATGCTGCGGCCGGTCCCGAGCAGTCGCCCTTTTCGCGGCTTTCGGATCAGCTGCGCAGGAACGTGCGCGCCCAGGGGGTCGAGCGCTTCAGCGAAGAGCACCAGGAAGCGATCCGCGCGTACCTGCGCCGGCTCGGCGAGCAGCGCTGATGATCCGCTGGCATCATCTTCTGCTCGTGCTGTCCGCCGCCAGTCTCGCGGCGTTGTCGACCCCGGCGCGCGCGGTGGAGCTGAGCGATCGTCAGGTGGTCGAAACCCTGACCACCGATGCGCCGCGCGATGTCGCGATCCGCAAAGGCCTCGAATTCCTGCGCGCGCGCCAACGCCCCGACGGATCGCTGACCGACAACGTGCCCAGCGCACTTGCGAGCCTCGCCGCGATGGCCCATCTCGCCGCCGGACATACCGCAGACGACACCCTCCATGGCGCGTGGCTGAAGCGGTCCATCGACTACGTGCTCTCCAAGCAGGACGAGAACGGCTACTTCGGCGCGAAGGACGCCAGTCGCATGTACGGACACGGCATCGACTGCCTGATGCTGGCCGAGGCGCTCGGGATGTGCCGCGACGAGGACCTCGAGGAGCGCATCCGCAGCGCGCTCGAACGGGCGGTCGCAGTGACGGTGAACGCATCCCTGGTGAAGAAGGAGCCGTTCTTCCAAGGCGGATGGCGCTATACGCCGGAAGATGCGACCTCTGATCTCAGCCTGTCGGGATGGCAGTTGATGAGCCTGCATGCGGCCCAGCAGGTCGGGATCACCGTGCCCGACGCGGTCATGACCGGCGCGATCGAATTCGCGAAACGCCTGACCACGCCCGACGGCAAGGTCGGCTATGATCATGCAGGCGACGATCATGCGCCCTTGCGCGGATTGAGCATGCTGTGCTTCGCGATCGGACACCAGGAGCAGGCCAGCGAGATGGCGCGCATCGCCGCGCGCATCCAGGCCGATCCGCTGCAGTGGCAGGGGGCGTGGTTCTTCTACCGCGCCTACTACGACGCCGTGGGCATGAGCCGCGGATCACCCGAATCGTGGGACGCCTACGCGCCGATTTTCGAGAAGGTGCTGATCGAGCATCAGAACCCGGATGGCTCGTGGCCGAATCCACCAGGCGACGACGAAGGCGGCCAGGGCCCGGTGTACATGACCAGCATGGCCGTACTCGCGCTCGCGGTGCAGCGGCATGTGCTGCCCGCCTATCAGCGGTGAGCTAGCCTCGGGCTGTTCTTGCACATCGACTTGGCCGACACGAAATACCCGAGCGTTCGGGATGATGGAGGTCAATCGTGAACGAACCCATTACTGGTGACCTTCGGATTCGGAGGCTCTGTCCTGCTGGCCGAGGGCAGCGCTGATTTTCGGCTCTGTCAGGAGTATGGCTACATTCAGTATGGACGCGACGAACAAGCGTGGGGCACCGTCATCTGGGAGGGAGTATGGTGGATGGTCGCCAACTCTCGTGGAATTCATCCAGGCCATTCCGCCGGGTGTTGGGGAAGATGCGTGCGCGACGCTGTGCACATGCACCCAGTGAAAGTCGGGCATGTTCTGCTGGTATGACTCCGGGGAATAATCCGATACGAGCGGCATGGACGGCAGTCGGTTGACCAAGACATACGACATCAAGCGCGGTGAACGGTAGGGCGTCAAAATGAGAAAATCGAAATCGATCGCGACGGCATCGGGCGCGTCTTTTGGCAAGGTGAACACCGCCCGTCCGAAAGCATCGGGTACGGTCGAGGAAATCTTCACGGCGTGCACGCTTCGTCCGTCGACTGCCTCATCGACTTCTATACCGGCAGCAAGCTCGAATGTCCATCCGAGGAGGAGGCTGGGACGTTCGACTGCGGTTGGCACCGGCTGCTGAGATGGCGCCTCCCTCGGTTTTGCCGCAACGTGGGAGGTTTGGGCGACCGGATGCGCTGGTGTGAGGGCGTAGATTGCGACGATCGCCGAGGTGACCAGGACGCTTGCCGATAGGAATCGCGCCGGCGGTCCTGTCCAGGTGTGCCAGCCGGCCTTCAGGCGAACGAACCGCCCCGCCGCTTGGATCGACACGTCGCTCGCATCCGCATCGGTGAGGGCGAGGACGTTGACGAAGGCTGCCGCGCCAAGGCGGCGACGCAGTCGTCTCATCGCGCGCGAGGTGCGTGTATGGACGGTCTCCTCGGGGCATCCGAGGGCAATCGCCGCCTCGCCACGCGACAGGCCGAGGCAGTAGCGGGCTAGGATCGCCGCGCGCTGCGCCTCCGGCAACTCCTCCAGGGCTTCCTGAAGCCTGACGAGATCTTTCTGATCGGTCAGGGCTTCTCCGCTATCGAGTTCCACGATCGCTGACGCGGCTCCATTCCTTAACTCATGGCGACGCTGTGTGGCGAGGTTGCGTCGCTGCTGGAGCGCGGTGCTGCGTGCGGCCAGGTTCAACCAGCCGCCGAGATTGGCGTGATGCGCGAGCCGCTCCCGCTTACGCAGGAATGACAGCCATACGGTCTGGGCTGCGTCCTGCGCCGCGCTCTCCTCAGGCAATATCTTCCGGCAGATCGCAAGAACCATCGGCTGATACTCTTCGACGAAACGATCGAGCCCACACTGAGCGGGACTCGTGGCTACCGCTCGTGGATCGGGATCGCTGCGAGGCAGTGTGTTCGCGAGTCCGATGTTCGCGCCCTCGGCGCATGTGCCCGGATCATCGGTCATGGCATGCCTCCATTGCGGATACTCCCGACTGCGCTGTCTCGGGTTCAACCGTCTCTGGGACGCGCCATGTGAACCCGACCGGCACGGGAGGGGAGAAGTGAAGATACCCTACCCTGCTCCCTACAAAAGGAATCTCGCATGAAAATATTGATCATCCACGCGATCATGGTCATGGCTGCGCATTCGGCTCTGTTGGCCGCCGAGTAT
This sequence comes from Planctomycetota bacterium, assembly GCA_013816415.1. GTDB lineage: Bacteria > Planctomycetota > UBA11346 > UBA11346 > UBA11346 > JACCZE01. The sequence goes on along the minus strand of JACDEN010000205.1, from coordinate 2,647 downwards.
ACTGCGTTGGCCCCGCCTACCGGGATCGGCGCCAACGCAGGCTTCGGAGCCGCAGTCGCTATCGATGGCGACATCGCTGCCATCGGCGCCCCGAGACGTGGCGGTGGTGGCGCGGTCGCGATCATGCAGCGTCGGAGCGACGGGGGATGGGATGACCGGCAGACCCTGGTCGGTGACGCGCCCTTCGCTGGCGATGGATTCGGCACCGCCCTATCCATGGGCGACGGGCGACTCGCCGTCACCGCTCCTGGAGATCACGCCGTCTATGTCTTTGCGATCGGCTCCAACGGTATGTGGACCAGGGAAGCGCGGGTACTGAGACCGTCTGGAAGCAATGATGACCGATTCGGCGCGGCAGTGGCGATGAATGGTGGCTGCATGCTTGTGGTCGGCGCGCCATCGGCTGATGGAGGCAAGGGCGCCGCAGAGATGTTCGGTCGACCGACTGGCGGCACTGCCTGGGTCACCTTGGCAACGCTCCATTCCGATGCTCCCGCGGTCGGTGCGGAATTCGGAGCCGCCGTAGCGATGGATGACGATACTGTGGTCGTCGGCTCCCCCGCAGAGGCGGGAAACGGGCGCGCGCATGTCTACTGGAATTATGACTTGAATTTCAAATCGACGAATGCTCGGACATGGACACATATCACCACGCTCGCTCCATGGGTCGCGGGATCAGATGATCGCTTCGGGAGTTCGGTCGGGGTCGTCTCCCATTTGGTCCTGGTAGGCGCTCCCTTTCATGATCTCGCTCTAGGAGGACAGGTCGACGTCAATGCCGGCGCCGTTTTCGAATACTCCTGGACTCCCGATCTGAAAATCTGGGATCCGGTCGCAATCGCGTTCTCTCCGGACCATAAGCCGGGGGACCTGTTCGGCTCGGCGCTGGCATGCTCGGCCTGGATCGCAGCCGTCGGCGCACCAAGTAGCGATGTCGCGGGCTTAGACGCAGGAGCGGTCTATTTCTACGACCTGGCAGACGGACTCGCGCTGCGGCCCTCGGTGATTTCCCGCGCCCTATCCATGGCGCCGCGGCCGGGCGATGCATTCGGAGGATCCGTGTCCCTATCCCTCTTCCAGCTGAACAGAAACGGCCTGGTCCATGACGGATTGTTCGGCTCGACGGGCGGTGGAGATTCTGTCACCTATGACCGGGACACTCAGGGGGAATCCGGCAGGTTCAATCAGTCTCCCATGGTCCCCAGGATCACCGTGACCCGTCTCGCAGGCCGCCAGGTCGCGTTCGATGTGACGGCATCAGGATCGGTGAACGGGCCGATGGCGCCGGCTGACATGGGCACGACCTGGATTTTCGGAGACGGAGACGCTTCTGCGTGGATCGTTCTCGATCCCGGCGGAAAACTCGATCATACGTACCCAGCAGATGACCTGTATCTGACCAACGTGGTGATCTGGGATAAGAGCGGACGTCTGTTCACCAACAAATACGCGCATGTGTTGGTCGCTATGGGTGGATCTACGACGGGTGGCACCACGACTGGTAGCACGACTAGCGGTACCGGTACCAGCGGCACGACGACTGGCACCACGACCGGCGGTTCCGGCTCCAGCGGCACGACGACCAGCGGCAGCGGAACTGCGACGAGCGGAACCACGACGGGCGGCGCCGATCCAGGCGGTTCGGGTGGAGGTTGCGGAGTGGGCGCAGGCCTCGCGACGGCGCTGGCACTGGCGCTCGGGGGCATCCGCGGGCGGCGACGCTCCGGTGGCAGCGCGCGCTAACCGAAATTAGGGTCTGCGGTTGGAGGATTATGACGCCTGGGGAAAATCCATAACAGTTCAGGCCGACGGGATCGTGATTCAGACCGAGGACAGCAAGCCTGACCTTGAGCCAGGTAAACCAGGTGGGTTCAGCGAATCGAACTATGTCACAGTGGACTACGGGGACGGCATTTTCGGGTTCTACGGACACCTCCAGCACGGCTCACTCAAGGTGACGGTCGGTGATCGTGTCCACACCGGACAAGTCCTCGCACGCGTCGGGAACTCGGGAACTCGGGAGCCTCGGGACAGCCCCACCTGCATTTCACCATGATCGATCCGGCCGCATTTTCGATTCGCGGCCGCTTCTGCTTCGAACAGCTCGTCGGACGCACATGGAAGTCTCACGATGGCGAGGATCTTCCAGAAGGTGCCGTCATCCGAAGCTGGACGCCGCCGGAAGTTGCGCAGACAGTGATGCCGTAGCCCTGTTGTAGTGGACAGTGCGCCGTGGGTATCGTCACGCCGAAACATTCGTACTTGTAGGTGGTCCCTTGCGTCCTTACCGCTACACGGTATAAGGTAAAGGATTGAGCGGCCTGTGATTCTGAGCTTTCGCGATACCGACTCGACTGACCTCTACAACGGCGACGACACCAGGGCGGCGCGGAAGACTCTGCCCAAGGACCTCTGGCCGGTGGTCCAACGCAAGCTCTCGATGATCGCCACGGCGGCGGTCTTGGGCGACATGCGATCCCCACCGTCCAATCATCTGGAAGCACTCACGGGCGACCGCAAAGGTCAGAGCCCGTGAAGAAACCCTTCGGTGCTGACCCAGAATTTGCGAAAGGCTTTGCCTTGATCGCCTATTCGGGCGTCAGATGCAGTTTCGGAGCCATGCAAACGCAGGATTTTGGCCTGGGTG
>JACDEN010000204.1 GCA_013816415.1 Planctomycetota bacterium | reverse complement strand
GGGCGAAGCCCCCGACTGACCGGCGGCGAAGCCGCCCGACCGCCGAGCCCCGCTTGCGTGATAAAATGGGCGAAGCCCATCACGCAAAAATCCTGGCTGCTCCAGCCAGGATTTAGGGGCGACAAAGGTCGCGGGGGTTTGGGGGCGAAGCCCCCGATTACTTAGCCTTGCGGCTCTTCGGCATCGCTTCCTTCTGCGGCTTGTCGGCCACCCGGGTATTGTCCGAGCGCGGGACGAAGCCGAAGAAGCGGTACGAGATCACCCGTCCGCTGTCGTCGCAGGTGTAGATTGAGCGGTTGAGGTCGCTCGGATCCTGGTACTCGGTGATCAGGGTCACGCGCGACGCCTTCTTGCCGCCGCCGCGCTCCTCGGCGCAGTCCCAGGCCCAATCGAGCGAGCCGTTGTCGCGGCGGATCGCCATGACGAGGGTGCTGTCGGGGTAGGTCATGTAGAGGTGCTGCGGCGTCGAGGACACCAGGCGGGTGACGCCGGGGAAATGCCAGTCCTGGGCGAGGCGCACGACTTCGAGCGGTCGGTGCGGATGGTCGGCGGAATCGTTCTCGAAGTAGATGGTATCGGGCACCGAACGGATGGCATAGACGCCGGCGACGCGCGGATTCGCGCTCGACACCCAGGTGTAGACGCGCTTGGTCTCGTCGCGGAACAGGAACGGCTGGCGGGTGACCGGCCCGTTGAGATTGACCTGGCCCAGCTTCTCGCCGGTGAGGCGGTTGAGCACGTAGAACACGTTGTCCCCGTTGCCGAAGAACAGCGAACGGTCGCGCGCGACGGCGGAGCCGGCGATCGACGATCCGGCGGCGAAGGTCCACTTCTTCTCGCGGTCGAGCCCGAAGCAGTGCATCTTTCCGTTGTGATCGCCGACATAGACCAGGTCTTCCTTGTCGATCGGGCTGGCGGAGATCGAGCTCTGGATGTTCCACTGCCAGGCTTCATAGGGGAAGCGCCGGTTTGGGTGCACGGTGGAGACGCGCATGTGTCCGGCCCAGTCGCCGATGTAGACGCGCAGGTCGCCTTCGTTGCCCAGGGCCAGCGGACCGGTGGAAGGCGAGAACGGCAGCTGGTAGCGCCAGATCAGCTGGCCGCCGATCGCATCGAAGCAGAACAGGATGTCGTCGGAGATGACGTACAGGCGGTCGTCGTTGAAGTGCTCGCCCTGGTCGTTGTTCACCACCACGCGTGCGACATACGGCGGGTGCGCGGCCATGATCGTCCGCGGCAGGGGGGTGGTCACCCAGCGGGTGGCGCCGCTCATGGTGTCGACGGCGTAGATCGCCTTCGACTCCTCGGTCTGGAAGAACACCAGGTCGGGGACGTTCGGGCTGATCCAGCTGGTGTGGATGCGCTCATGCAGATCGAGGTCCCAGGCGCGTTCGAATGGGGTGTCCTTGAGCGCGCGGATCCGATCCTGCGGCACCTGATCGACGCTCGCGGGCGCGGTCGTCTGGTCGGTCGCGACCGCGACATTGTCGGTGGCGGCGCGCTCCGACGTGCACGAGGGGGCGACGGCCAGGCACAGGCCGAGGGACAGCAGCGAGAGCAGGCTCGCGCGCAGGCGCGGGCTCGTGGGCAGGGTCTGATCGGTCACCGGTGGTCCTCTCGTGGATGATCGTCTGGTTGCGAGGCCTCGAAGGCCTCGCCGCGCGCGGATTCGTAGGCCTTCAGGCGGCTGAGCCATTCCAGATCGTCGGGTAGGGAGATCGACAGCTTGAACAGGTAGGGTTTGCCGGCGCGTCGGCGGCGGATGTCTTCGGCGCAGTCGTCCCAGTCGCCGTTGTACAGGGTCTTGGTCGCCACCACCAAGCGCTGCACGTCGCGATCGAGCTGGGCGAATACCGTCGCCGGCGGCAGAGCCGGATCGAGCTGCTGCACCGCGTTCATCTCTTCAGGATCTGCTCGAGGTCGGGCAGCTTGTCCGACTTGTCCGGACGCTGCGCCCGGACCTCGTTGTAGTATTCCCAGAGCTCGGCCTCGACCGCGGCGTTGGGCTTCTGCTCGGGATCGTTATCGCTGGTGATGTTGTTGAGGAAGTACCGGGCGTAGGCCATGTTGCGGCGCTCGTCGTTGCGCTGGAAGGTGTTCACCCACTCCCATCCGCCCTTGGTCATCTTGAACGGATCGAGCTCGCGGAAGTATTCGTCGCCGACGCGGTCGTAGTGCAGCACGAAGACGCGGCGGAACACCCGCATGTCGAGGTAGTTCTCGACCTTGCCGGTCTCGGTGTCGGGCCAGCGGATGCGCAGCTTGTTGCTCAGTCCGCGCACCTCGAAAGTGAAGTAATCGCCGTAATCGGTCAGCTTGTTGAACATCGCGACGCCGTAGAGCTCGCCTTCGGCCCAGCCGTTCTCCTGGCGTTTGACCGCATCGTATGGCGGCAGCTCGATCGAGCGGATCTTGTCCAGCGTGTAGAGTTCGCGCCCCTCCTTCTCCTCGATCTTGTCCTTCACCTTGTCCATGATCGCGGAGCGCGTGGTGTCGCCGGTGTCCGGGAAGTTGAAGCTCTCCTGCGGACCCGAGCCGGCGGGCTCGTCGAGCAGGCGCAGCCGGGTGCCGTTCTCGTCGTAGCCGAGCACGGTGATCGACAGCTTCTTCTTGTGCGTCTGCGCATCCATGCGCTTGACGATCGTCGCGTCGTTGTTCTCGACGCCTTCCTTGCTCTCGATACCTTCGATGTCGAGCCGGGTGCCGTTGCCTTCGACCTTCTTCGCGATCTCGTACTGCTTGCTGATCGCTTCCAGCACGTCGTTGTAGCCCTTGGCCTGCGACAGCGGCTTCGACGAGCGGTCGGCGACCTGGTTGCGGATGCGGAAGGCGAGGTAGTTGTAGACCCGCTCCTTGCCGCTGCGGTCCGGCAGCACCACGCGGTCCATCGAGATCGGCTCGAACGACAGCTCGAAGAGTTCCATGTCGCGGCTGTTGAGCATCGACTCGAGTTCGGCCTTGGCGTCGAGGTATTCCTGGCTCGGAGCGTTGGTCTCCGCCGTGGTGGCGGCGCTGCCGGTGGCCGCGAAGATCGCCGAGGCGACGAGCGCGATGGGCACCGCGAGGGATCGCGACCGCGCGAACCGGGACGGACAAGGCATGGAGTGCTCCAAGGGGGCCTGAACCAAATGGATGTGCCAACTGCGAGGCGGTCGGTAAGCCCGGTCGCCAAGACAGGCCAAGGCTAGGAATGCCCTCGGAGGGCGCAAGGCGGCCCGGAAAGGCTTTTCCGCCGGTGCATCAGACGGCGAAAGCAGTTACGACATCGGGGTTTGCGCGCTCCCAGCCTGAGCCCCGAGGAGGCGGTGGGATCGAACCGCCACGACGCCACGGCCGCCACGAAAGGCGGGGAAGCGGTACGTGGCGACCACGGGTCGCTGGCCGATATCCGTGTCAGGATGTCCGGTCCGTCGCGCCGGGGCGGTTCGACCGCCCGGCCCTCGGCGCTCAGCGGGGGGTGAGCTGTACCTGGCGCTCGATGCTGCCGTGCCAGGCGGTGTCACCGTGGTCCTGGGGCTCTAGCCGCAGGTCGATCTGGAAGTAGCTGGCCTGCTTGCCGTTTTCACGGTTGATGGTCCCGTCCAGGACCACGTCCGCGGCGTCGGCGTTCCGCACCACCCCGACCTGCAGCGAGGAGGCCAGGCAGCGCTCGAGTTCGGCCGCGAAACCGCTGACGTCGACGTGATCGCCGCTCTTGTCAACGATCTCGCCCATGACCACCCGGGGAAGGCGATTGAGCCGGTTGCGGTATTCGGCTATCCACGGGTGACGGGTGGCGTCGCCCATCAGTTCCTTGGCGACCGCTGCCGAGTCGGCGTCGGTCCACGAGCTGGTCGGCTTGGCCGGAGGCGGGGGCGGCGGGGGCGCCGGACGCTCGCCGCAGCCCATGCCGATGACCAGCGAACACGCGACGATCAGGGCGAGGACGTAGCGCATGGAGTGCCTCCGGATCACGATTCGACTATGGAATGCACGGCAGGACACGCAACCACGCGGTGATGTCGATCACCGAGCTGCGGCCTGCGGCAGGACTTCGACCTTGGGATTCGCCTGCAGCTCCTCGAGCGCGCGATCGTCGACCTCGATCGACAGCACCGCGTGGTCGTCCTGGTACTCCTCGCTCATGACGTGGGCGCGGGCGCGGATGAAGGAATCGAGGGCGCCGTCGAGCACGGAGAAGCGGATACGCACCTGCTTGACGCGCTTGGCGACCACCGTCTTGATGATCTCGCGCAGGAGGTCGAGGCCATCGCCGTTGGTGGCGCTCACCGACACCGCCTGTTTGTAGCGGCGGCGGAACGCCAGCAGGATGGTCTTCGAGTAGACGCGGTCGATCTTGTTGAACACCATCACCACCGGAACCTCGTTGGCCCCGATCGCCTTGAGCACCGCTTCGACCGCGTCGATCTGCTCCTCCATCACCGAGCTCGAGGCGTCGACCACGTGCAGCAGCAGATCAGCCTCGCGCACCTCGGCGAGGGTGGCGTGGAAGCTCGCGATCAGGGTCGGCGGCAGATCGCGGATGAATCCCACGGTGTCGCTCATCACCACGTTCGAGAAGCGGTCGAGCGGCAGCCGCGCGGTGCGCGTGTCGAGGGTCGCGAACAGGCGATCCTCGGCGAGCACGCCGGCGCTGGTCAGCGCATTCATCAGCGAGCTCTTGCCGGCATTGGTGTATCCGACCAGCGCGATGTTGAAGCATTCCCCGCGGCTGGCGACCGCGCGGTCCTTGCGCGCGTCGATCTCGAGCAGGCGCGTCTTCAGGTCCTGGATGCGCTTGCGCACCTGGCGACGGTCCATCTCGATCTGCTTCTCGCCAGTGCCGGTGAGGCCGCCGGAGCCCATGCCGCTGCCGCCGCCCGCGGTCTGGCGATCGAGATGCGTCCACATCCGGCGCAGCCGCGACTTGGTGTAGTCGAGCCGCGCGAGTTCGACCGCCAGCATCGCCTGGTGCGTGCGGGCGTTGCGCGCGAAGATGTCGAGGATGAGCTCGTCGTAGTCGAGGACGGTGCAGCCGATCTCCTCTTCGAGATTGCGCTGCTGCCGCGGGCTGAGACGGACATCGAACACCACCTGCTGCGCCACATGGGTCTTCACCAGGGCGGCCAGCTCGCCGACCTTGCCGGATCCGATGTAGGTGCCTGGAGTCGGCTTCTGCAGGTGCTGGGCCAGGGTCGCGACCGGCGAGCGCGCCGCGGTATCGAGCAGGCTGCGCATCTCGATTTCGCGCTCGCGCTCGAGTTCGCGCTCCTCGGGCGCCGACGTCAGCATCAGGACGACGGGCATCAGCGCCTGGAACGTCGCTTTGGTCTTGTCCTTCATGCGCCCGGGGCGGCCCTCCGGTCCGGATTAGACCCGAGGGGGCATCCGGCTCAAGGGGCGCCGGCTGGTGCTGCGGCCGAGGTGCGTAGCCTGGATCGTGATGGCGATCGATCCGCCGATGCTGCGCCTGGTCGTGATCTCAGCCGTGCTCGTCATCGGCGCGCAGGCCGCCTTCTATTGGGCTGGCCACGAAGCGCCGCTCGAGGACCAGTGGGAACAGGCGGCCGCCCTCGAGGCCGACGGTCGGATGCACGAAGCGGAGCGCATCCTGCATCACGCCACCGAGGCCTATCCCGACCAGCCGCTGGCCTGGCTCCGCTATGGGACATTCCTCTCGCACCAGGAGGGGATGGACGAGGCGGCGGAGAAGGCCCTCGCCGCGGCGTGCGCCCTTCCCGACGCTGGTGCGCACCATGCGCCTGGTGCGCCTGGTGCGGATGCTGCCGTGGTGGCCGAAGCCTGCCGTCGCCATGGCGTGGTGCTCTGGAAGGCGTGCCGCATCCGCGACGC
>JACDEN010000203.1 GCA_013816415.1 Planctomycetota bacterium | reverse complement strand
GTGCCCGCGCAGAAGCAATCGCTGCCTGGAACTCGCTAAATCGTTTATGCCGACTACGGACCACCGCATCCAGTCCGCTGTGGTTGTCCTTGGGATAAAAGCCACTTCCGCCATTCCACGGCGCCACCATCGGGGTTGGCTGATAGGACTCGGCAAAGAACGCGAGCAACTCTGATTCGTCAAGTGTGGTGGCGAGACACGCGTGCTCGTCCTGCCACCACAAACGGGCTGTGGGATCGGCTTGTTCGCTGACGAGGCGGAGAATCCCGAGGGCTTTGAGATAATGCGCCAGAGGCGCCGGAGCACAGCCCCGCAGATGATGGACGTGAGTGGTCATGGACGGTCTCCGTCGTGTGCGGCTGCATTCAACAACGGATCTCCGCTGCCGGCGCGCGAAGCTCGGACATCGGCGGTTCGCACAATAGTTTCAAGCCAGGCCAAGGCAGCCGGACCATGGGTTCGCTGCAGCGCCAAGGTTCGTTCACGCCAACTGCGACCAAAGCGCGACGACAATCCCAGCCGTGCGCAATCCAACCGTAGACGAAGAGCCGGAAGCTCAGACGGCATTCCAGAAATGGTGGACAACGGAAAAACAGGCAACACATCCCCATCGCAGATCCCCCGCAGGGGATATCCCAGGCGTTCGGCAAGCGGAAATGTTTGATCTGACGGACTGGCATGGAGGGCAGCACGCACTTTGCCGTGGTGAGCGACAATGAGGAATAGGAGGAGGTCGATGGCTGACGCATCCAAAGCTGCCAATTCATCAGCCAATGGATGTGTCATGACCATTGGAGTCGTCCCTACTGCGTCATCGTCACCAATCAGCGACTCGAGCCCGCCACGCAGGGCGGCATGGTCGGGTTGGCGACGAGCCAATAATTCGAGGACCGCCAAGGCGCTAGCGAGTTCATGACGGAAACCAACGCGACGACCCAATGCGCTGCCAGCATTGTAGAGCATGGACACGCTTGCCCAGGCACCCGATGGCGCCTTGGCGAGGTCTTTCCGGTCGGGCGCATCATGGGCGATGATGCTGCCGCGAAACGCCGGATGGGCTTTGCCGGCATCATGCCAGCGACCGGCTAGATCGAGCAGGTGCACCAATGGCTCGGACAATCCCAGGGATTGCCCGAGGCGCTTGGCGTGGTGTCCCACCTCTCTTCCATGCGTGGCGATGGTCTGGTAACAGGATGCGCTGAGGTCCTCGCGGTCCTGCGCCCCATCAGCGCGTTGGTCCGCTGTCGTTGCCGGCAATATGACCGCCGGTATCGGAGGGTCGTTTTTCCCAGATACAGCACCAGTGAATCCGGTTTCGATCTGGTAACCACCCCACGCAGCGTCGACCAGCACGACACGACCCGGATAAAGATCCCGGCTTCGCGCCGGACGCCAACGGCCATCGAGGTAGTCCAACACGTAAGCACGGCAGTTTTTCTTGAGCGTGTCCTTGCCCTTGCCGCACAGCCAGTCGCGTACCCGCAGGAATGAAACCGGACATAGGGCCGCGCGGCCCGGTTGCAGCTCGGTATCAGGATAGTGTTCATCCAGATTTACCCAGAATACCTGACAGTCTCGTTCATCGCCATTACGGATGAACCGACTGATGTCGAGGTCGGCTCCACTGAGGTCGGGGGTGGTATCGAATAGTTCATCCCATTCGTGACGCAGCAGCAAGTGATCGGGAGTATAGGGATACAGGGTGGAACGGACATCTGATGACAGTCCCGCCTCGAAATCTTCCAAAACTGCCTGCGCGACGTCGGCTTTTCCCTCTGCAAGCGGGCCCACCGCGAATTCGCGTGCCGCCAGAAGTTCGGCACGAGCATACGGCAGAACCTGGGCATCCTCGTCCAACGGTTGCTCCGCCACGATCACCATTGCGCTGCCACCGTAGCGAGCGGCTCGTCCGAACCGCTGCACCAGACTTGGCCAGGGAGCGAGATCGGTGACCAGACAGCCCGCGCTGAGATCTACGCCGGCTTCGACCACCTGGGTGGCGACGATGATCCGATCTGCTCCAGGACGACAGTGCTCACGAGCAAGAAATTCGCTGCGCCAAGCCGCCCGCTCCGCCCCTCGGAATCGGCTATGGACAAGGCGTACCTCGGTGCCCACAGACTTCTGCTTGGCGATGAGAGCATGCAATTCGACCGCGCGATCGACGGTGTTGACGATCGCCAGCGTGATGCGTCCGTGCATTCCATCTGCGATCCCAGCGTGGCCAGCGACCACCAGGGAAGCGACGTCCGCGATGGTTGCCGCTGGAGTTCGGCGCAGGTGTTTCGTCACCTGCCACAGCGAACCCTTCCGCTGCGTCGCAGGAATTGAGAGAATGCGGTCAGCGGATGTCGTCAGGCCGTCGATCAACGACTCGGTGTCGACCGATCGCAGCCATGCGGATTGGAGGGTGGCGCTCATCCACCAAGTTGCACAAGGTCGATATCCGCTGCCAGCATCCGCTGCACGAAACGATTGAAGCTGCGCTGAGGTCGCCAGCCCCACATCCATCAATTGAACTTCATCGACGACCCACAAGCAGTCTTGGTTCAATAAGCCGAATTCCATCGGCCATCGTGCGCGACCGCATCCGTAGCCTCGATTGAGGGCACGCGACAAGAGCATGTCTTGAGTACCGATGAGGATGGCCGGATGTTCGGGATTCAGGTGCCAGTCACCCGCGTCGATGCCACCCATCAACACGTGTACGCCGACCTTTCCATCGTGCGTAGCGGGTACGTCGTCCCACAGCATACCGGCCGCCTTCAACCACCGACGCACCTCGGCCTCGGTCTGCTCTACCAGCACGCGCATCGGCAGGCAGAACGCGAGACGCCGAGGCCAGGCGTCCTTGGGCTTCATCATCCGATTCCATAACCAGGCCAGCACCGTCCCCGCTGTCTTGCCGAATCCGGTGGGAATGCGGATCAGGCGATCACGGCAATCGGTCGCGCATGCCAATTCCTCTTGCCAGGGATGTGGCGGATGACCCGTCATTGCGGCAAACCAGGTGGTGAACTCGGTCATGTAATATTCTCGTGAGCAGGGATGCTCTCACCTCTCGCTGCACTCTGTTTTGCAGGGTACTTCGGTTGCATTTCCACGTCACCTCCACCGTCTCGAGACCCATACCACCCAGACATCACCCCAACCTGAATGCGCACATCGAAGGCCACCCACGCGACGGAACGCTTGATGCCGTCCTGCTCCCAGGCGATGGCCCATTGACGTTATGACTAGATTACGAGTCATAATGATTGCCAATCGCACATTTATGACTATTTTATTAGTCATGTTAACCTGCTCCATCGCCGACACCAAAGCCCACTTGTCCTCATGTGTCGCCAGCGCGGAATCCGGGGAACCGGTGCTCATTACCCGCCACGGACGACCCGTGGCGGCGATGATCAGCGCCCAGGATTGGGAGCGTTTGCAGGCCGTGAAGTCCCATCGCCGGCGCGGTCTGCTGGCTCTGGTCGGAGGGTGGGAAGACGCGGCTGAATGGTCGGAGCGGGTGGACGGGCTCGTGGCCGCGCGGTCTCCGGTGCGTCCGTTACCTGCATTGGAGTGAGCATGGGATATCTGTTCGATACGGACGCCATTTCGGACCTGGGCAAGCCGCGTCCCCTGGCGGAATACGTGCGCTGGCTTGCGGGGGTTCCGGCCGAAGACCAGTTCACCTGCGCACCGGTGATCGGAGAATTGTTCGCAGGGGCCTTCGCGGTAGACAAGCCGAGTCTGCTCGCCCGCATTCGCGATGACGTGGTGAACAACTTGGTCGTGCTGCCCTTCGGCACGGTAGAGGCGGAGCAGTACGGCAAGATCCGCGCAGCCCTCGAACAGGACGGACAGTCTCTTCACGATCTCGATTTGCAGATCGCCGCCTGCGCGATGACCCATGGTTTGGACTTGGTGACGGGGAATCGTAAACATTTCGAGCGTCTGATTCCGTTGGGCCTGTCGTGCTGTTGGGTGTTCGCCGATGCCCGTGCCGCCAGCCAGGATCGGCCCATCAAAGGCTGAACTCAACGTTTGGGTGAGGTTACTTCCGTCTCCGTCTCCCAACCGCAGGAGTCGTCGGTCCCGGTCAACCAAGGACACTAAGGAATGCATTCTAGGTCGTCGTTCATCGCGCCCTCCCGTGTGGACCGAGGCTATCAACACCTGATGCACTATGTCTTGCAGGGATTTTCTCCTGTGCATCTACCCCGCCTCCAACAGTTTGCGATCCATACCACCCCGCCATCACCCCGACCTGCGCCTTCATCCACTCGACCAGTTCTTCCGGTTCCTCCGCGCGTGCATTGGCAGCCAAGCCCGCGACCCAGTACTTGATTTCTTCGAGTCCCGTCGAGACGAACGTCAGCCGCCGCCATCCCGGTGGGAAGCTGGGATGCTGGTCATCCCACCGCTGCTGCTCACCCCACACCCGATCGCGTAGGTGCCTCCAGGCGTCATCAGACACGGCCAACACGAAACGCCGCCGATCACGCGCGTGTTGCGAACCAGTGGCGCCAAAGGCGGTGGCGAGGATGCGGTCGATCTCGGCGTGTGGCAGCGGACGCGGCAGATTGGCCGGGGCTTCGCGGACGCGTTCGATGAGCGGGCCTCCATCGCCGGAGACGAAGCGGGTGAGCCGGTACTGCTTGATGCGGCCGGCGGACCACGCGAAGCAGAACCATTCGTTCTTGATGAAGACGAGACGCAGCGGATACGCATGTGCGGGCTTGGCCGCGGCGTCGTGGAGGCCCTGGTAAAGAAACCGCACGCTGTCGCCGCACACGATCACCAGCATCAATTCCGCAAACACCTGCGGCGGTTCCGGCGCGGCGCCGAAGCGACTCACGCTGATCGTGTCGGGAGCGATGTCCGCAGCCGCACGGTCGAGGCCAGCGCGGCGGATCAGCCGGTCGACCGCGTGAGCGAGGGTACCGCTATAGCCGTCACCCGCCCGCTCGGCCCCCGGTCGATTGTCAGGCATGCGCAACATGCCCCGCGCAGCGATCAATCCAGCCAACTCGTCTTCCGCCATATGATCGATCGGTGCGGATAGCAGGCGTGGTGGAAGTCCCGTGAAGCGATATCGGCCCTGTCGCTGTTCGTTGACGAGGAACTGGTCTGGAAACGTCCGGCGAAGCCACGCCAGGTCGCTGGCGATCGTCCGCGCGCTCACGCGCGGTCGCATCAGCGTGCGAAGATCTGCGGCATGATGCTCGTCCGCGCTCAAGAGCGTGATGAGCCGGCTGCGCCGCTGCGCAACGGATACGGAGGAGCGTCGTGGCATCAGATGCCGACGCGGCGGAGGTGCGGGACGGACCCGGTGTTGGGGCTGGCTGGCCGCTGTCGGTCGTACGCGATGGTCGCAGACGCTCGAAAAATCCCAGAGCTTGACCGTGGCATCGCGCACTGCAGAAATCGCTCGTCATCGCAGGTAATCATCAAGCAACGATACCACACGTATGTGTGATCTGTCAATCACTGCTCCACATCTGCACGACCGGTTTTTCCAGGCTACCCAGTTCTCTCCGGGATCGATACCACGATAGGTGATTCTGACCCTGTGCCGTAGGAACCGGAAGCCCGGCCTCGTGACGCGATCCGACCCGCCTTCCCACCCGGCCAGCGCCGCTATAACGGCGTGATGGCCGACATCGATCCCTCCGTCTGGCTGTTCTGCGGCGCGGTCGCCGGCGCGTTCGTGGCGTGGATGGTGCTGCGCGGCAAGGCAGCCGACGCCTACCGCCATGGCGCGGCCGAGGGCGACTCCGAGCGCGCGACCATCGCCGAGCGCCTCTCCGGCGTCGAAGCGCAGCTGCAGGAGGCGCGCGCGACCATCATCGC
>JACDEN010000202.1 GCA_013816415.1 Planctomycetota bacterium | reverse complement strand
CATCGATGGTGACCCGATCCGCACCTGGCGCGTTTCCACGCTCGCGGCCTCGGTCGAACTGTCGCCCGGCCGGCTGAACGCCCTTTTCCGAGATGCGACCGGCATGAGCCTGAAGCATTTCATCGTCACGGCGCGGCTGCGGCATTCGCTGCTGCTGCTCAAGCAGGATGCCGATGGACGCATGCCGACCGTGAAGGAGGTCAGCGACGCGTGCGGATTCTCGTCGCAGCATTTTTTCAGCCGGCAGTTCTCAGCCTGTTTCGGGCTCGGCCCGCTCGCGTACCGCAATGGCGGGACCTTTGGATGATTCAGCGAGCCTCTGGTGGCGGCAACGCCTGACCGGTGTCCTGGCGACGATCGTGGCGCGTGCCCTCGAAGGCGATGATCCAGGCGAGGGTCAGGATGATGAGCGCCGGGCCGAGGCCCATCATGAGGTAGACGGCGAGGGCGGTCATGGGGTATCCTTCACCTGCTGGGTCTGCGCATCGGAACCGGCGTTGTCCGGAATCACCATCTGCATCTGTCCACCAGCCGGGTAGTGGGGCGCCTCCTCGTTTCTCCACCGGTGCTCGGGCACCCGCGCCGGCCGCTCTGAACCGGTGGTGGTCGAGTGGCGCCCATTCGCGGTCGCCCGCAGGTAGCCGATCGCGTCGCTATTGGTGAACAGGGCAGGCAGCATGGTCGTGGTCAAGCCGACGACGACGACTCCGCATACCGCGAGTGACAAGAGGTGGGAACGAGTCATGTGAGGCCTTTCGCACGTACGTTACCGGTCGAGTGCGCCGGGACTGGCTGGGAGCGAAGATTCCAGCTGCGATTATAACGGCCCATCGCGCCGTCGCGCGAAAAAAAACGGAGGGCTGTTCTCGAGCTCCCGTTCCCCGCTCCCCGTTCCATGCGTCCATGCGCTCGCGCTGTGTAAGCACGGACCAAATGTGGAACCGAACGCCAGCGGTAGCCCATATACTCAGGGGTCGTGAAACCGCTCTCTATCCCCTTCCAGTACGCGGCCGAATCCTGGATGCTGGTGGTGGAAGCGTTGACCGGTCGCTGCGAGGTCCGGCGCGACGGATCGTTGGTGGCGGTGACGCGCTACGATCCCGATCTCGGATTCGGAAACCTGTCGCCGACGCTGCAGCCGATGCTGATGGTCATGCGCAACGTCCTCGAGCCCTTCACTGAGAAGATCCGCTTCCTCCAGCGCGCCTGATCGGGCTCCGGCGAGGTAACTCGGCAGGGGCCTTGGCCATTGACCCCTCGGGTGCGAACTTACGGTGCCCTGCGTGTCCGGTCGACAGCCATTTCCGCACGATGACCGGCTCGCAGCAGCGGCCACGCCGCTGCCGGCCGCGTCGCTCGACCCCGACGAGGACCTTGCCCAGGACGAGACGATCCCGGATGTCGACGGCATGTCTGCCGTACGCTCGCTCGACTCGTTGCGCGCACCGGTGGCCGGTCGCGTGCGCGATCGCATGGTACCGCACGACGCCTTGCGAAAATACTGGGGTTTCGACCAGTTCCGTCCGCTCCAGGGGGAGGCGGCCGCGGCCGCGCTCGCCGCTCGCGACAGCCTGGTGGTTCTGCCGACCGGCGGCGGCAAGAGCCTGTGCTACCAGATCCCTGCGGTCTGCGGCCTCGGCCTGACCCTGGTGGTCTCTCCGCTGATCGCCTTGATGGACGATCAGGTCGCCGCCGCCCGCGAAGCGGGTTTGTCTGCAGGCGCCCTCCACGGAAACATCACCGAGCAGGAGCGCCGCGACATCCGCGGCATGCTCGCCACTGGCCGCCTCGATCTGCTGTACGTCAGCCCCGAGCGCCTATGCGTCGGCGATCTCATGACCACGATGCAGGGCCAACTCGGTCTGGTCGCCGTCGACGAGGCGCACTGCGTGTCGCATTGGGGCCACGATTTCCGCCCCGAGTACCGTCAGCTTGCGCCGATCCTCGCGCAGATCCCGGGGATTCCACGCATGGCCTTGACCGCCACGGCGACCCCGCAGGTCCAGGACGACATCTGCGCGCAACTCGCGCTGCGCGATCCCGCGCGGCTGGTCGGTCATGTCGACCGCGCGAACCTGGTCTACCGCGCCCTGCCGCGCATGAACGGCACCAAACAGGTGATCGAGGTGGTGCGCCGGCACGAAGGCGAGGGGGGCATCGTCTACGCGCAGACCCGCAAGGAGGTCGAGCGCCTGGCCTACGCCCTCCAGCAGAACGGCATCCACGCGGCCGGGTACCACGCCGGCATGGAGGCCCGTGAGCGCTCGCGCGTGCAGTCCGATTTCGTCAACGAACGCCTGACCGTGGTCGTCGCCACCATCGCCTTCGGGATGGGCATCGACCGCAGCAATGTCCGCTTCGTCATCCACGCCAACGCGCCGAAATCGATCGAGCACTACCAGCAGGAGGCGGGCCGGGCGGGACGCGATGGCGATCCCGCCGAGTGCGTGCTGCTCTTCAGCGCGGGAGATCTCGCCACCCACCGCGCGCTGGCGATGAAGGACGGCGCCCTGTCGCCCGATCGCACGCGCACCCTCGACCGCCAGCTCAAGGAGGTCGGCCGCTTCGCCGTCGCGCCGATGTGCCGTCACCGCCTGCTGACCGAGCATTTCGGCCAGGTGTACGAAGCTGCGGCCGCGGGATGCGGAGCGTGCGACGTGTGCCTCGGCGAATCGAAGGAGCTGGCCCCCGACGAGGCGATGGTGACGGCGCAGAAGATCATCAGCACGGTGTGGCGCACGGGAGGACGCTACGGCAGCGGGCATGTGGTCGACGTGCTGCTCGGGCGGACCACCGAGAAGGTCGAGCGTGGCGGACACGCTGCCTTGGCCGTGTTCGGCCTGCTCAAGGACGCCGGCGAAGCGAGCCTGCGGGCGTGGATCGACCAGCTGCTGGTGCAGGGACTCCTGATGGTGACCGAGGACGGCGATTATCCGCTGGTGACGCTGACCGCGGCCGGCCGCGCGCTGTGCAAGGGCGAGGGCGAGGTGCGCCTGGGCCGGACCATTCCCGCGGCGGGACGCGCGCGCAAGGGTTCGCAGCGGAAGGCCGCGGTCCAGGATCTCGACGGCAAGGATGGCGCGTTGTTCGAACGGCTTCGCCGCCTGCGCCGACTGCTCGCGGAGCGCCGCCATGTGCCGCCGTACGTGATCTTCACCGACGCGACCTTGCATCTGCTGGCATCCGAACGTCCGGGGTCACTGTCGGCGATGCTCGAGGTCAAGGGGGTCGGCGAACGCAAGCTGAAGCTGTATGGCCCGGCCTTCCTCACGGTCGTGGCCGGCGGTGATCCCGAAGCGGTGGTGGCCTCGTAGCTTCACCGGTGGATTGTGCTGCGGCCGCCTGTATAAATTCCAGTGCCCCTGCTGTGTTCGAGGTCTGGCCGCAGCTCCTGGCCTTTCATGAATACTGGGGACCTGATACTCCCAGTCGGGCCATGCCCACATGGGGAGGTTCCCACACTGAACTACAAGGTTCAGGGCACGCCGCTGGATACGGCACAAGCGGAGGCTCTTTTCATCTCGGTCCCATCGGCCGCCGTAAGCGTAAGCCCGGCGCCGGCTGGACCCCCGGAGTCGATGTGAGGATCACGCTGGCCCAGGCCATGGGCACCTGCTTCGGCGTCCAGGACGCCATCGACATGGCCCTGGACCCTGAGTTCAGGGACCGCCTGACCGTCGTCGGCCAGCTCGTGCACAATCCGCAGACCATGGAGCGCCTGAAGGCGAACGGCGTCCGCATCATCGAGCGGGACCAGATCGCGACCATCACCACCAAGGCGGTGATGATCACCGCGCATGGCGCTTCGGACTCCACCAAGCAGGATCTGGAGGCGCAGGGATACACCGTCTACGACGCCACCTGCCCGCTGGTGATCCGGCTGCACAAGCTCGCCCGGTTCCTGCAGCGCCAAGGCTATTTCCCGGTGATCGTCGGCGAGGCCAGCCACGTCGAGGTCCGGGGCGTGGTCGGCAACCTCAGCGATTCGCTGGTGGTCAACGACGAGGAGGATCTCAGCGGCCTCGTCGGACATTCCCGCATCGGCATCGTCAGCCAGACCACCAACCGCCTGGAGAAGGTCCAGCGCATCGTCGCGAAGATCCGCGCGCTTCCCGGGGTCGAGGATGTGCGCTTCATCGACACCATCTGCGAGCCCGTGAAGGAGCGCCAGCGCGCGATCCATGACCTGCTCGCGCAGGACATCGACCTGGGCATCGTCATCGGCGGAAGCAACAGCGCGAACACCCGCAAGCTGATGGAGCTCATCCGCGACAAGGGCGTCGAAGCGCACCACATCGAACGCGCGGAAGACCTCGAGGCGGCGTGGTTCGCTGGTCGGCAGCACGTCGGCATCACCGCCGGCACCAGCACTCCGCAGGACGTGATCGAGAGCGTCCATGCGGCCATCCGCGCGCTCGGCGCGGCGCAGAGGATCGACCAGCATGGCCGATGAGATGGCCGATGAGGTGGACGCTGGCGGAAACGCCATTCCAGCGCAGACGGCGGTCGAGATCGATCTGCGGCACCAGGTGCGGCTCGAGACCTTCGCCGGTCCTCTCGATCTCCTGCTGTACCTGGTGCGGCGGGCGGAAGTCGACATCACCGACATCCCGATCGCCGACATCGCCGACCAGTTCGTCGCCGCCGTCGCGTCCTGGACCGGGGGCCACGGCATCGATGAGCATCTCGACCTCGAGGCTGCCGGCGATTTCATCCTGATGGCGGCGACCCTGCTCGAGATGAAGAGCCGGATGATCGCTCCACCGCCCGAGAATGCCGAGGCCGACGAGGCCCAGGAGGATGAGGAGACCATCGATCCACGGTCCGGTCTCATCCGCCAGCTGCTCGCCTACCGCCGCTGCAAGGAGGCGACCCAGATCCTGAACGGGCTCGATGGCGAGCAATCCGAGCGCAGCCCACGCCAGCTGCGCGAGTCGATCCCCGAGGATCCGGACGAGGCCGACGGCATCTCGCTCTCCAACTGCGATCCCGGAATGCTGTATTCCCTTTGGGAATCGATCCAGATCCGCATCAACGGCCTCGGTCCGCGGACGGTCATCAACGATGACCAGCCGCTGGAGGTCCGCATCAACGCCTTGATCGACACCTTGCGCATGACCGGCGAGGCGCGCCTCGGTTGGCTGTTCGCTGCGGAGTCGAGCCGCCTCGGACGGGTAGGCATCCTGATGGCCACCCTCGAGTGCGTCCGCCAACGGTTCTTCGAGTCGATCCAGCACGAGCAGTACGGCGAGGTCTATCTGACCTACCGCTCGCCCGACCTCATCACGGCGGTCCCTCCGATCGATCCAGTCGAGGAGGACGTGCCCAAACGCCGTCGCAAACCACAGCTCGTCACCTTCCATGCCGCATCATCAGACGCCGCGACGCCGGAGGACGACGCCGCCGCCGGCCTCGACGAGGGTCTCGAAACCGACGAGCAGCGTTTCCTGCGCGAACTCGAGGAGGCGTGCGCCGTCGACTCGGTCCTGTCCCGGGTCGCCGATCTGGAACAGAGCTTCGGCACGTTCCTCGAGGGCAGGAAGGCGGGGATCGCCGTCCCCGACCACGAGATCGTGCCGACCCCGTGAGGCTTGTCGCCTGACGGTCCTCCGCTAGTGTCGCGAGCCGCGCGGCGCTGTAGCTCAGGGGTTAGAGCGGAGGCTTCATAAGCCTTAGGTCGGTGGTTCGATTCCACTCAGCGCTACCAAGTGCTTACAGCTTTCTAGAGCCAGTCCCAGAATGCCCCAATTTTGGTTTTCG
This sequence comes from Planctomycetota bacterium, assembly GCA_013816415.1. Lineage (GTDB taxonomy): Bacteria > Planctomycetota > UBA11346 > UBA11346 > UBA11346 > JACCZE01. The sequence continues at coordinate 88 of JACDEN010000202.1, read as the reverse complement.
CATTGCCGATCGAACAGCGAGCGGCCCCTGTAGCCCTTCATATTGTCGTCGTCGACCTCTCTCGCGCTCCTCGCTGGGCCGGAAATGG
>JACDEN010000201.1 GCA_013816415.1 Planctomycetota bacterium | reverse complement strand
CCCCCGAGCGTGACATCAAGGAGCCGCGGCGGCTCGGTGCGCGCCGGCGGCGCGTCGGCTTTCGCCTGCAAGCCCTCGACGATCAGGCGCGCGCGTGATGCGCTCGCCGACCAGAACAACAGGCCCGCGCGCACGGTCTTCGCCGACTCGGCGGAATTCCACCCGCCGTGGTGATCCTGCGCCTGCAGCGGTTCGAGGCCGGCCATGGCGAAGCGCAGCTCGTGCGTTCCGGGCGCCAATGTCCCGGGTCGCAGGCGCTGATACCAGCGGCCATGCCGATCGGTGACGAACGCGGCGACGCCGAGGTCCGCAGGGGCGTCCGCCGGGACCGTCACCGTCGCGCGGATCTCCTTGTCTCCCTCGAACACCGGAGCGGTCACCGCCACCACCGTGGTGAGCGGCGCGCGCAGCTCCGCCTCGACGCCGGTCAGCGGCGCGTGGTGCGCGCCCAGCAGCGCGAGTACGATCCAGGTCGACCAGCGGAACATGGCAACGGATACCAGATCACGCAGGGGCATGTTGACGCCGCGCCGTCGTTCAGCCGGCGACGAAGTTCGCGAGCAGCTGGAGGCCGGCCGGGCCGCTCTTCTCGGGATGGAACTGGAACGCGACCAGGTTGTCCTTGCGCACGCCGGCGCAGAAGGGCTCGCCATGGTCCGAGGTGGCGATCACGCGCACGCCGGCGCCCGGTTTGCAGAAATAGCTGTGCACGAAATAGAAGTGCGACGTCGGCAGCCCGCGGGTGAGCGGATCGTCGGCGAAGCGCACCTCGTTCCAGCCCATGTGCGGCACCTTGAGCGCCGGGTCGGTTGGTCGGAAGCGGACGACGCTACCGGGCAAGAGTCCGAGGCACGACGTGCCTCCGTCCTCCTCGGTCGATTCGAACAGCAGCTGCAATCCGATGCAGACGCACAGCACCGGTGTGCCGGCAGCGATGACCTCACGCAGCGAGCGGTCGAGGCCGGCGGCGCGCAGATTCGCCATGCAGCTACCTGCGGCGCCGACGCCTGGAAAGATCACCTTGTCGGCTTTGGCGACGACCGCCGGATCGGCGCTCACCACCGCCTCGTGTCCGAGGCTGGCGAGGGCGCGGCGGACCGACGTGATGTTCCCGGCCTGGTAATCGATCAGGGCGATGCGCATGCTCGCACGAGTGTGCCCGTGCGCGGGGCCCGGCAATCGCCGGTCAGCGGTGCGAGGGCGTGGTCAGGCGTGCGCGATCGGGCGCGCGTAGCCCTCGCGGTTCTCGACCGCGCGGTAGTCCGTCAGCGCCACCACCGCGAGCAGGGCCAGGCCGGCCGCCACGAAGAACCAGCAGGCCTTGCCGTCCGAGCTGAACCCGGCGAACCAGGGCATGGCGATGATGACGGCGGCTACCACCGCCTCGATCTGACGATGCGCCAGGAACGGCACCACCTTGAGCGCGCCGAGCGGGAAGGCGGTGACCAGCGTCAGGCCGATGTGGACCAGGCCGATGACGTAGCAGATGAGCGCAGGGGTCCCTCCGAACGCGAACAGGTGCGGCGCCAGCAGGAATGCGGCTCCGGCGGCGTAATCGAGGACGCCATGGATGCGCGGAGAGATGAGCTTCTTCATGGAGCCTCCAATTCGTGCGTCCATTGGATCACGGCGAGCTGCCACGCGCAGAGGAGATTTGGAAAAGCCGGTACAGGGGGGCCGACGTCGGACATCGACAGCCGCGGACAGCGTCCGGGGCGTAAGGAGGAGGCGACCGCGGTCAGGTGGTCGTGCGCGGTGCTTCGTGCTGTCCGACTCCGGACCCCGGACCCCGGACCCCGGACTCCATTTCGGCATCCTCCATCGCCACGCGGTGGCAGCCCTTGAGGAAACCCTTCTGCAGCAGTTCGTACGCCGGGCGGAGGGTGGCGTCGGGATGGTTCCAGTCGTGCAGGTAGCGCACCTCGTCGACGCCGGCCTGCAGCAGCTCCTTGGTGCAGCCGAAGCAGGGACGGATGGTGGTGAAGCAGGTCGAGCGCTGCACGGCGATGCCGAAGCGCGCCGCGGTCAGCAGCGCATTCTGTTCCGCGTGCACGCAGATGCACAGGTCGTAGCCCTGGCCCGACTGGTAGCGTTCGCGATGCGCGCAGCGGTCGCAGCCGCCCTGGTCGCAGTTGACCATGCCCGAGGGCGTGCCGTTGTATCCGGTCGAGATAATGCGGTCCTCGAGCACCAGCACCGCGCCGACGCGGCTGCCCAGGCAGTTGGCGCGGCGGCGCACGGCCAGAGCGATGCCCATGTAGTATTCGATGCGGTCGGGTCGTGGGCGCAGCATGGAGAGGAGTCTCGGCGCGGATGAGGACTGGTTAAACGGTAAATCCGGCGCGCTCACCAGCGCATGCCGACGACCGCGGCGAGCACCGGACCGGATTCGCGGCCGCTGAAACCGCCGCGCGTCCAGCGGTCGCTGAGATATTCCACCCGGTATCCGCCGTCGACACCGAGCGTGAGGCCGCCCTGGATGCGGCAGGCGATCGCGATGACCGCTCGTGCGGCCGAGGTGGTGGCGAGGCGGTGGCGGATCTCGGGCGCGAGATCGGCGGAGCCCACCCGGTACAGACCGCTGCCGTACGAGATGAAAGCCGATGAGGTCCACCGCGTCGACAGTGGCTCCATCGCGCCCACCTCGAGTAGGATCGCGGCCTCGTCCGCGCGCAGTCCGCCTTCGCGGCGCTGGGCCGCCTCGATGCGCAGACCGACGGCGAGCGGCCGCGGATCGATCGCGGCGTGCCACGCGAGCGACAGCGACGCGCTGCGATCCCACTCCCCCGAGACCGCATGGCCGACTCCCGCACGGTCGACCAGCGTCAGGTGGTAGCGCTGCGGCATCGCATCGATCGCCGCGAGGGCCTCGTCAGCCGCCGCGTTCGCAGCCAGGGCGATCGCGGACGACACCAGCGCCACGGCTTGCGATCTCACTCGCTCCACCAAGCTCCGTCGTCGTGGCAGTCGATCGTGGCGCAGCATGGGATCGCAGGATGGGGTGGCTCTGGCTGTTGGCCATCGCCTTCGCCGGCGCGGCCATGCCCGGGTGCATGGCTTCGTCACGACGGACGCGAGCGGCCGATGAGCCCGCGGTGATGACCCTGACGGTGTTCGAGGACGGATTCCACAGCGGCTTCATCGTCCCCTATCAGGGACTGCCGATCGAGCTCGACCGGCAGCGAGGATCCGATCGCGTCCCGATGGACTACGTGGAGATCAGCTACGGCGACGCGGCGTGGCTGCAGGATCTCGACCGCAGCCTGCTCCACGGGCTCCGGATCACCGTGGCCACCGGCGACGGCATGTTCCTGATGATCAATCATCCCTTCCCGGCGTGCGAGGGCCCTGACGGCGTGAACGCCCGCTACTGGGACATCCCGCTGACCGCGGCCGGCCGGGACGCCTTCGTCGCCGCGCTCGACAGCTGGCTCGACCGCAGCCGCGCGTATGTCCGGCCGCCGGATGATCCGATGTTCCTCTTCGACAGCACCCACCGCTATCAGCTGTTCGGCAACTGCCACGACTTCACCATCGCCGGCCTCAAGGCCATCGGGTTCCCGTGGAACGGCCACAGCATCATCGCCACCTCGGGATGCATGAACCAGGCGCTCACGGATGGGGTGGAACGGTTGCGACGCTCGGGCATCACTGCGCTCGGGCCCTAGCAGAACCTCGGCAACCATGCCTCTCAACTGGTCCCATGGTCTTGCGTCACTACGACCAGTCCATACGGTTCCCGCTCCGAACGCACTTTCCCGAAAGGACTTCATGCGTCTGTCCCGTACCCTCCCGCTCGTCGCCATTGGCGCGGCGATCGCTCTCTCCACCGGTTGCGCCGCTGCGCGCTCGCCCGTCACTGGCTTCTGGTACACCCAGGTCAAGGCCAACGACGCGGTCACCACCAACACCGCGACCTCGAAGGTCGGACGCTCCACCGCGACGTCGTATGTCGGCCTGGTCGCCCTCGGCGATTGCAGCATCTCGACCGCCGCCGCTGCCGGTGGCATCACGAAGGTCGCCCACGTCGACTACGAGACGATGAGCATCCTCGGCCTCTACGCCACCACGACCACCGTCGTCTACGGCGAATAAGTCTGGAAGAGACATCCATCACGCGATGGATACGGAATCCCCCGGCTTCGGCCGGGGGATTTTTTTTGGTCTGCGATCAGCCACTGCGGCGTCGGGTCAGGAGCGCGCAGGCTAAAGCGAGCGCACTCGCGGCCCCGCCCAGGCCACAGCCCGAAGACGAGCCGCCGGAGTCGCCCGATCCGGTCGCGCCCGTCGTTCCGCTTCCGCTCGAGCCGGTGCCCGTGGTGGTCGCCGCGCTGACCGTGATGGCGATCGTTGCGGGGGCCGAGACCGCATCGGCGTCCGAGGCACGGATGGTGAATGCATCCGCGCCCGTGTATCCGGCGGTCGGCGTGTAGATCAGGTTGGGGGCGGTCCCGGTCAGAGCTCCATGCGTGGGGGCCGACGCGACATTGAAGGCGAGCGTGCCGCCGTCGGCGTCGACAGCGGTCAGGGTGATGGCGAGCGGCGTCCCGACCGCGGTGGTCAGGATCTGCGCGTTGGCGATCGGGATGGCGTTGCCCCAACCGCGCGCCCGGGCCTGATGGCGCAGCTCGGGGAACGCCAGCTTATCGACGCCGGAGCCGGTCCAGGTCCGGTAGCCGAGGGAACCGAGGAATTCACCGAAGCGCGGGCTCGCCCCGCCGAAGTAGGCCATCGAATCGGACACCGCCTGCGCCGACATGTCGTGCAGCCAGGTGAAGTCCATCTGCAGGATGTTGGGGTGGGCGTCCCACGATGCGAAAGCGGCGATGATGAAATCGCGCTGCAGCGCCTGCGATCCGCCGAGCACCGTGCTGGACGGATAGCCGAACTGGTAGAGGCAGATCGGTTTGACGTAGAGCGCTGCCATCGATGCGATGTCGGCCGTGACCTCGCTCATCGATTTCGCGGTGAAGTTCACGCCAATGCCGTAATACGATGCGCCGATGTAGTCGCTGTCCTGGTTGAGGGTGATGAGGTTGGCCTGCGCGAATCCAGTGAGTCCGTCCCAGGTCGCCTCGGCCGCGATCTTGAGGCCGGGCCGCCTGGTGCGCGCATAGGCGCCGACCGCCTGGTAGAATGCGCGGTACTGCGACCATTTCGTGGCGTCCGTTCCGAGATTGACGTCGAATTCGGAGCCGATGACCAGGCTCGTCAGCTGCACGTGGGAGATGTTCGCGAACACGAAGTCGAGGAGGTTCTTGAACCGCTGGATCACCGCCGGGTCGTTGAGCGCGGTCGATTGCAGGTCGGCGGGCACGACCTTGCGGTTGTTGTGCAGCGGTCGCAGGGTGAGGGTGACCTGCAGGCCTTTCGCGGGATAGAACGCATCGATCACTCCGGCGGAAAAATAGGGTGCGACCGCCCCGTTGTAATTTCCCGGAGTCGTCTCGAGGTCCTGCCAATCGAACGACAGTCCGACGTCCTGGACGCCGCAACCCTGCGCCAGGGCGATGTTGGCGTTGTAATCGTTGGTCTCGTTGTTGCTGACGTCGATGCTGAGGATGCGCGCGCCCCGCGGAAGCGCGTCAGCGCCAGAGGCGCTCGCCGCAGCAGCGATGACGAGCGCGGTGATGAAGGCGACGGAGCTGCTGATGGACGGACCGGTCATGGGTCCTCCTCGTGTTCGGGGTGGAAGGATGCGAAGTGGGCGGACGGGCGGTCAGGGCGCGGGCGGCTGGATCGATTGCTCCGCCGGAGGCGCCGGATGCGGATGCTTGGGAAACAACGTGCAGGCGAAGGTGGCTGCGATGAGGCCGAGACCGATCCAGATGCCAGCACGGCCGAGTTG
>JACDEN010000200.1 GCA_013816415.1 Planctomycetota bacterium | reverse complement strand
CGTCTCGAGGACGAGCGCAGATCCTCGACCGAGAAGCTCGCCCTGCTCGACCACGCGCAGCGCCAGCTGGGCGACGCGTTCAAGGCGCTCTCCGCGGAATCGCTGCGCGCGAACAACCAGTCGTTCCTCGACCTCGCGAAGACCACGCTCGAGAAATTCCAGGAAGGCGCGAAGGGCGAGCTCGAGAACCGTCAGCAGGCGATCGACGCTCTGGTCAAACCGCTCAAGGAGTCGCTCGACAAGGTCGGCGGGACGATCCAGGAGCTCGAGAAGACGCGCGTCGGCGCGTATGCGTCACTCGGCGAGCAGATCAGGCACTTGACCGAGGGGCAGACTCACCTGACCGGCGAGACCGCGAACCTGGTCAGAGCGCTGCGCGCGCCGACGGTGCGCGGACGATGGGGGGAAATCCAGCTCAAGCGGGTCGTCGAGTTGGCGGGCATGCTGGAATATTGCGACTTCATCCAGCAGGAGACGCATACCGGAGAAGACGACAGCATCCGCCCGGATCTGGTCGTCCGATTGCCGAATCAGAAGCTGCTGGTCGTGGATGCGAAAGCGCCGTTGCAAGCCTACCTTGAATCGCTCGAGGCGACCGATGATCTCGTTCGCGTAGCTCGCCTGAAGGATCATGCGCGCCAGATCCGCGCCCACCTCCTGCAGTTGGGTGCCAAGGATTACTGGGCAAAGCTCAATGATGGCGGGCACTCACCCGAGTTCGTCGTGCTGTTTTTGCCCGGCGAAGTCTTTTTCAGCGCCGCGCTCGAACAGGACCCGTCGCTGATCGAGTACGGAGTCGAACAGCGGGTCATCCTCGCGACACCCACCACGCTGATCGCACTCCTGAAGGCGGTGGCCTATGGCTGGCGCCAGGAGCAGCTGGCGGCGAATGCCCAGCAGGTGGCGAACCTGGGTCGCGACCTCTACAAACGCATCCGCGACTTGGCTGCGAATTTCGACAACGTGCGCAAGCATCTCGAGAAGGCGGTCGAGTCCTACAACCTCACGGTCGGCACCCTTGAAGGCCGGGTGCTGCCCGCCGCCCGGCGATTCAAGGATCTCGGAGCCGCCACCGGCGAGGACATCCCCCTCGCGGAGACCATCGACAAGGCCGGACGGACGCTTCAGTCGGAGGAACTTAAGAAGCTTCCGCCGGCGTCAGGCTCTGGCTGACCGAGGGAATCAGGAACGCCGGCGCGTTCGAGAACGCGCGAGCGCGGCCAGGCCCAGCAGCAGGCCGAGACCGAGTCCGCTACCGCATTTCGCTCCATCCGCACCGCTCGACGGATTGCTGATCGTCACCGTCACCTGAGCGGAGCCGCTCTGGCCGGCGCCGTCGAACACCGTCATGGTCAGCACGTGGGAGCCGTCGGCGAATGGCGTGGTGTCCCAGGCGTTGTGGCCGCCACCATCGTGGTAGTGGTTCGGCCCGAGCGGGTCGGCGGGGTCGGACCATTGCAGGAAGCCGTCGATGCGGAATTCGGCGCGCACCGTACCGACGTCATCGACGCCATTGCCGAAGAACTCCTCGTTCCTGCCCGAGACCACCGCTCCCGCGAGCGGTTTCGTGATGCTGCAGGTCGGCGGCTGGTCGGCAGAGACGACGATGGTGAACGACTGGGTGGCGTCGGGTGGGGTGCCATTGGCGGCGCGCACGGTGACGCCTGCGCTGCCGGTCGCCGCTGGTGTCCAGCTGATGACGCCGGTCGCCGCATCGATGGTCATGCCCGTGGGCGCGGCGATCAGGCTGAAGGTCGACGCCGGGGTGCCCGATGCATCGACGTCGTAGGTGTACGGCGCGCCGACCACCGCGGTGAGGGGCGGCGAGGTGGTGATCGACGGGGCTCCCACCGTGGTGTCGGTCGCCGTGACCGCCACCGTGCGGGTCGTCATTCCAGTGGAGGACACTGCGATGGTCGCCGTGTCGTTCGTGGTGTCGGCGTCGATCGCGGCGGAGACGGTGATGGTCTGCGGCGTCGCGAAGTTGGCGGTGGTGAAGGTGAGGGCTGTCGGTGCCGCGGTGATGTCGGCGTCACCGGTTGCGCGCACGACGCTCACCGTGGTCGTCGCCGCCGGCGCGATGGTCAGCCGCACGGTGACGGTGCCGCTGCTGCCTTCGCTGATCGCCAGGGTGGTGGCCGACAGCGTGATGCCGATGGCGGCGGCGCCGGTGTCATGGACGCGCACCGCGACGTTTTCGGTGGTCATTCCGGCTGCGGACACCGCCAGGGTCGCAGCATCGTCGGCGGTATCGGCGTCGCCCGCTGCGGAGATCGTCACGGTCTGCGGCACGGAATAATTGGCGGCGGTGAAGGTCAGGGTGGCGCCGCTCGCGACGCTGACGTCCGTGTCGCCGGAGCTGCGCGCCACGCCCACCGTCACCGTGCCCGCGGGCGAGATGGCGAGGCGGACGTTCACCACCGCGAGGCCCCCTTCCTGCAGGAACAGGTTCTGCGGCGTCACCACCAGCGCCTGCGCCGGAGTGGTCAGCGACGCGCGGTGGATCTCACCTGTGGATGCGCCGTAGCCGGCGAAATAGAGCAGCCCATCGGGCCCGACCGCGGCATCGATCTGGCCGGATGAACCGGTGGCGAAGAGGTCGACGCTGGTGACGTTGTTCGCGCCATCGAAGGTCGCGCGCATCAGGTTGCCGGTGTTGTAGTCGCCGAAAAAGAAATTTCCGCGATAGGCGGCAGGCACCGCCGAGGAATCGAGGAACGCGCCGCCAGTGATGCAGCCGCCGAAATTCCCGGCGGTGGCGGTGCCCGAGCCGCTGGTCGCGTTGGCGCCGGCCTGCGCGGCGGTGAAGGTGGTCGCCGAGGGCACCGACGCGACGTACACCGTTCCGTTGAAGCTGGCATCGGTCACGCCCGTGATCACCACCTTGCCGCCGCGGCGGAAGCGGTGGGCGGCGGTGGTGGTGACGGTTGCCACGCTACCAGATCGCACCGTCGCGGCGATGGCCGCGTCGTAGGTCACGTTGCCGTTGGTGCGGTAGACGATACGCGGGGAGATCGCTCCGCCGCTCTGGTTGTTCTCGGCGTAGCGGTCGCCGACATAGTCGCCGGAGCCGACGAGGAACGACTGCTCGTAGTTCTCGCCCACCACGTTCACCCACAGGCTGCCGGTGGCGGGCTGGAAGGTCATGGTGAACGGATTGCGGAAACCTCGGGCGAAGACGTAGTCGAAGTTCGGACCGGAGCCGTCATAGAAGGGATTGTCTGATGGCGCGGACCCATCGGCGTTCGCGCGGCAGACCTTCGACGCCGACGAGGCGAGGTCCATGCCCTCGCCGAGCGCGGCGCCGTTGCCATTGTTGCCGATCGACCAGTAGAGCTTGCCATCGGGTCCGAAGGCGATGCCGCCGCCGTCGTGGTTCTGTCCGACCGTGCTCAGGCCGCTGACCAGATCGATGGCGCCGGTGCCGACATCGGCGGAGGCGTCCATGCGCACGATGCGCTGCTCGCTGGCCGAGACGGTGAGGAAGAAGTAGACGCGGTGATTGGTGGGGAAGTCCGGGTCGAAACACGCCCCGAGCACGCCGCATTCGCTGTTGGTATAAGGAGCGAAGGTGGCGAACGGAGTGGCGAGCAGCGCGCCGTTCTTGACGATCCGGACCTCGCCAGTCTTCCTGGTGACGAACAGTCGGTTCGATCCGTCGGGCGCCCACGCCAGCGAGGTGATTCCGGCGAGGCTGCCGGTGCTGGCCACCACCGTGGTATCGGTGAAGGCCGGATCGGTGATGGTCGCGGACCACGCCGGTGTCGTGCCGAGGGCGAGCGCGAACAGGGCGCAGCGATGGGGTATGCGCATGAGGCCTCCAGAATCGCGGAGAGCCTAGCGGTCATCCCAGGAAAACCCGCACTGTCTGGCCACTCCCACCGGCAGGTGGGACATGCGCCGCGAGCATCGCACCGACTGCCCCGATGCAGCTTCGTCAGTTCACCCCGCCTGATGCGTTTTACTTCTTTCCCTTCTTGACCGGAGAATCCGCAGCGGCCTTGAGCATGAATTCAAGAGCCTGGACGGTGTCGTCGTAGTCGGTCACATGTCCTGTGGTTTCACGATTGATCACCAGGACGCGCCGCTTGGCCTTGGTGAGGGCCGCGCCCAGACGAAGCACGCTCATCGGCGGGACGACCTCGTCCTTGCCCCCGACGGTGATCGCGATCGGCATGGTGAATCTCTCGGGGAACAGCTCTGCGCTGCGCTTCCGATATTCGTCAGGTTGGTCCTTCTTCGACCCCCCGTAGGATAGTGCGATGGATTCGGCGAAATTGTCGTAGGTGACCATATTGCCCATGCCGTTCGCGCTATAGACACCGTCAATCAGCTCCGGATGCAGCGCGGTGAAGATCAGCGAGCCGGTTCCACCCATCGATGCCCCGGCGAGAAATATCCTCGTCACCCCGCGTTTCACCCGCAGCTCGGTGATGATCTGCTTGAGGTCGGCCTCAGCCGTCGGCCCCATCCATGATGCACTGGCGCGATAGTCGGGAGAGATGAACATCATGCCGTGGCGCGCCGCCACATCGCGAGCGCCACGACATTCGCCGCGTTCCTCCTTCACGTATTGCCAGCGATCCGAACCCGCGCCATGGAGGCAGATCAATGCGGCGGTCGGCCCTCCTTTGACGGCGGGCTTCGGCATCATGCGCACATACTTCTGGACCGATCCGTCCACGGTGGCGTTGAAGGTGATATCCTCCGGATCCTGGAATTCAGCAGCCTGCATGATCGACATGGTTGCGAGGATCGACAGTCCGACTAGGCGAAAGACGCGGCAGGACGGATACCGGTGGATCAATTGGTTCGTACCGATGGCGCCGTAGGCAATCGACATACTCCCTCCAGGACCCGACTCTAGAGGACCGGCTCTGGGTTTTCTGCACGGAGGATACAGAATCGTGCAGGGACGCTCATCGCAGCGAAAGGCTTCCAGAAATCGCCCTGCGATGGTCACACCGACGTGGGAGCGGCATGCGCCGCGAGCATGACCCCGGGGCGCGGTATGCCGCTGACGCGCCTGCCGCGGCCTGCTAGCGTGCGCTCATGGCCGAACGTCTGGGAACCGTGTACCTCGTCGGCGCCGGCCCGGGCGATCCGGGGCTGCTGACCTGCCGCGCACGCGACCTGCTGGTGGCGTGCGACTGCGTGGTCCACGATTACCTGGTGAATCCCGAGATCCTCGAACTGGTGCCGGCGACCGCCGTCCGCCACAACGTCGGCAAGCGCGGCGGCGCGACCTCGATCACCCAGCCGGAGATCAACCGCACGATCGTCGAGCTGGCGAGCCGCCACCGGCGCATCGTCCGCCTCAAGGGCGGCGACCCGTTCCTGTTCGGGCGCGGCGGCGAGGAGGCGGTCGCGCTCTCCGACGCCGGCATCGCCTTCGAGGTCGTGCCCGGGGTCACCAGCGGCACCGGCGTCCCCGCGTACGCCGGCATCCCGGTCACCCACCGCGCGGCGTCCTCGGCGGTGGCATTCGTCACCGGTCATCAGCAGGTGGGCAGCGACGACGATCTCGACTGGTCGTCGTTCGCCCGCATCGAGACGCTGGTCCTGTACATGGGCGTGCACCGGCTGGCCGAGAACTGCGCCGCGCTGATCGCGGCCGGCCGCGCGGCGGACACGCCCGCGTGCGCCATCCAGTGGGGGACCTATCCGCATCAGCGGGTGGTGACCGCGACGCTCGCCACCCTCGCGCGCGAGGTCGCCGCCGCCGGACTCGGCGCGCCTGCGATCACCGTGATCGGCGAGGTGGTGCGCTACCGTGAGAAGATCCGCTGGTTTGACCATCCGCTGCGGCGCCCCCTGTTCGGCCGCCGCGTGGTGGTCACGCGCTCGCGCGAGCAGGCG
>JACDEN010000199.1 GCA_013816415.1 Planctomycetota bacterium | reverse complement strand
CATCAGGAGGTGGTCGCGCATCTCGGTGCGCCGACCGTCCTGGTGAACGCCGCCGGCGGAAACGATCCCAAGGTCACGGTGGTCGGCGAGCGTAGCTTCGAGTCGATCCAGCTCGCGGACTGGAAAGCCAACTACGACCTGAACCTGATCGGCGGCGCGCTGCTACCGTGCCAGGAGTTCGGACCCGGCATGGTCGCCCGCGCGCGCGGATCGATCATCAACATCGCCTCGGTGAGCGCGCACATCCCGCTGTCGCGCGTGGTGTCGTACTCGTCGGCGAAGGCTGCGGTCTTGAACCTGACGAAATTCCTCGCGCGCGAATGGGCGAAATCCGGCGTGCGCGTCAACTCGATCACCCCCGGTTTCTTTCCCGCCGAGCAGAACAAGAAGCTGCTGTTCAACGCCGACGGCACGCCGACCGCGCGCGGTCAGCAGATCCTCGGCCACACCCCGATGGGGCGCTTCGGCGAATCGGAGGAGCTGGTCGGAGCCGCCGTCTTCCTCGCTTCGCGTCGGGCATCGGGGTTCGTCACTGGCAGCGATGTGTGCGTGGATGGCGGGTTCCTGGCGCAGACGATTTGAGAATGGTTGGTGGTTAGTGGTTAGTGGTTGGTGGTAACTTCAGAGGAAACGCCATCCCGAACCGCCGTCCAACCACCAACCACCAACCACCAACCACCAACTACCAACTACCAACCATGCTCGTCCTCTCCATCGACATCGGCACCAGCTCGACGCGCACCGCGCTCTTCGACCACCGCGGTCGGCGCTTCGAGCGCACCACCGCGCAGGCGACGCATGCGCTGGCCACCGATCGCGAGGGCCGCGCCGAGATCGATCCGGCCGAGCTGCTCGCCGGAGTCCGCAGCTGCATCGGAAGCACGCTGTCCGCCGCGCGACGCGACCGCCGTCTGCGCGGACGCGCGATCGACGCCGTCGGAACCTCGTGCTTCTGGCACAGCCTGGTCGGGACCGCGGCAGACGGCACCCCCCTCACTCCGGTTGTCACCTGGGCCGACAGCCGCTGCCGCGAAGACGCCGCGCGTCTGCGCCGCGACCTCGGCGAGCGCAAGGTCCAAGCCCGGACCGGATGCATGGTGCGCGCATCCTTCTGGCCGGCGAAGCTGGCGTGGTTCACCCGCACCCAGCCGCGCCTCGCGAAGCGCATCGCGCGGTGGATGTCGCCGGCGGAGTGGCTCTACCTGCAGCTGTGCTCGGGGCTGCGCTGCGCGCATGGCATGGCCACCGGTACCGGACTCTACGATCCGTCGGCACTGGCCTGGGATCGGCGGATGATCGCTGACTGCGCGGTGACCGCCGCGCAGCTGTCGCCGATCTCGGATGCGCCGCTGATGCTCGACCGGCGTTGGGCGCGGGCCTGGCCCGAGCTGGCGGAAAGCGCCTGGTATCCCGCGATCGGCGATGGCGCCGCCAACAATCTCGGCGCGGGAGCGACCAGGCCGGGATGGGCGGCGATCAATTACGGAACCAGCGGGGCGGTCCGCATCCTGCGCGATCGCGGGGCCGCGCGCTCACCATTCGGGCTGTTCTGCTACCGCGTCGACGAACGGCGTTTCCTGGTCGGCGGAGCGATCAGCAATGCGGGATCATTGCGCGCCTGGGCGTTGGCCCAGCTGCGGCTTCCCGACGATCCGCTCGCGATCGAACGCGCGCTCGCCCAGCGCCCTGGTCCCGACCACGGTCTGCGCGTGCTGCCCTTCTGGATGGCGGAACGCGCGCCGAGCTGGCGTGAAGACCTGCGCGGAGCGATCGTCGGGATCACCCAGGCGACCACCGCGCTCGATATCCTGCAGGCGGTGACCGAAGCGAGCTTCCACCGCCTCGCCACCATCATCGAGCGGCTGCCCGGAGCGGATCGGCGGCTGGAGATCGTCGTCGGCGGCGGCATCCAGAAATCGCGCGTGGCGATGCAGCGGCTGGCGGACGTGCTCGGCCGTGCGGTCAGGCCGAGCCTCGAGCCGGAGTCGTCTTTGCGCGGCGCTGCGGTGTTCGCGCTCGAGAAGCTCGGCGCCTCCGACGACATCGAGCCAGCTGCGGGGGCGGCGATCCGCCCCAGGCGCGCGTATGCACGAGCCTTCGCCGCCGAACGCGTCGCGCTCGCCCAGCTCGAGGGCACCCTCTACCCGGAAACGCGGACACCACGATGACCACCTATTACGCCAACGGCTCGCCCACGACCGCGCTGACCGACGATGACCTGCGCGCGGCGATGCGCGCAGTCTTCGACCAGCTGGGTAAGAAGCGCAAGGTGCTGGCCGTTCCACCGGATTTCACCCGCTTCAACAGCCGCTCGGGCATCCTCACGCGCATCACCTCGGATTATTACGGCGCCGCGCTCACCGACGTCCTGCCCGCGCTCGGCACCCACGTGCCGATGCCGGATTGGCAGATCGCCAAGATGTACGCGGGTGTCCCCAAGGAGATCTTTCGAGTCCACGATTGGCGCAACGATGTCGAGACCATCGGCACCCTGCCGTCGGACTTCGTGTCCAAGGCGACCGGCGGCATCTGGGACAAGCCGTGGCCGGCCCAGCTCAATCGGCTCGCGTCACGCGGCTGCCACGATCTGATCCTCTCGATCGGGCAGGTGGTGCCGCACGAAGTCGCCGGCATGGCGAACCACACCAAGAACCTGTTCATCGGCATCGGCGGCGCGGCCGGCATCAACGAGAGCCATTTCATCGGCGCCGCCTACGGCATGGAGCGCATGATGGGGCGAGCCGATACTCCGGTGCGGCGTCTGCTCAATGAGGCGCTCGCACGTTTCTGCGGGCACCTGCCCATCGTGTTCGTGCTGACGGTGGTCGGCTCCGACGGCGCGGGCGGTCTGGCCACGCGCGGACTCTTCATCGGAGACGGCACCGAGTGCTTCGAGCTCGCAGCGAAACTCTCGCTCGAGGTGAATTTCAAGCTGCTCGACGAGGAGCCGAAGAAGGTGGTGGTGTACCTCGACCCCGAGGAGTTCCACACCACGTGGCTCGGCAACAAGTCGGTCTACCGCACGCGCATGGCGATCGCCGACCGCGGCGAACTGGTGGTGCTCGCTCCGGGCCTCAAGGGTTTCGGCGAGGATCCCGAGATCGATCGCCTGATCCGCGCCTACGGCTACCGCACCACGCCCGAGGTCATGGCAGCGGTGCGCGATCACGCCGATCTGCGCAACAACCTCTCGGCCGCGGCGCACCTGATCCATGGTTCGAGCGAGGGCCGGTTCACCGTCACCTATTGTCCTGGGCACCTCTCGAAAGCCGAGATCGAGGGCGTCGGCTACCGTTACGCTGACCTCCAGGAGACCATCCGCCGCTACGATCCGACCAGGCTCGTTGACGGCTGGAACCAGGTCGATGGCGAGCGGATCTTCTTTATCTCCAATCCGGCTCTCGGCTTGTGGTCATATCGCGGACGCTTCAAGGACGCGTGAGCGCCACCTGCTAACCTCGTGCGCTCACACGGCGTGTGGTGAAACACAGCGTTTCAAAAACCCAGGTCGCCTTGCCGCGTTGCCCGCCCAGGGGTACACTTCCGGCAACATGGCGACCATCTCGGTGCGGAAATACGCGATCTCTCTCGACCCCAGCGAGATCGTCGACTTCACGCACGACCTCGAACATTTCTCCTCGGTCTTCGCTGAGCTCGGCTTCGAGCCGACCGGAACCTACACGTTCCGCTACAAGGACCCCGAGTGCATGATGAAGACGGAGCTCAGCCGATCGAAGGACGGATATTACCTGTACGCGTATGTGCAGGCGATGGACGAGCACGAGTACCGGCTGCAGGAGATCGCCGAAGCGTTCGACGCGCATGTGGTGGAAGGCTCGAAGAAGCCGGTTTAGGACCGTTCTTGGTTCTGGTTTCTGCGTTCTGTGTCGAAAGATAAGAACGTATCTCGATCTTCGACGACGGAGCACTCAGCACTCAGCACTCAGCACTCAGCACTCAGCACTCAGCACTCAGCACTCAGCACTTAGAACGGCTGTCCGTTAAACGTTCTGCGTTCTACGTCGACGGCTAAATTACGGATTCGATTCTGCACCGACGGAGCCCTCAGAACTCAGAACTCAGAACTCAGAACGGTTGTCCTGACCCTTTAACCGCTTCCGACGATCTCCGCTTCGCCCTTTGCCGTCCCCTGAGGACTATAGAAATATTTCGGACGCACGATCGGCGTGCCCTTGCCGCCGCGCGCTTCGCAGCGCTCATAGACGATCTGCGCAGCGATGCCGACCACGCGGCTGAGGCCGAAGAGCACGGTATAATAATCCGGATCGGTCAATCCGCAGGCCATCAGCAGCGAGCCCGACGCGCTGTCGACGTTCGGATACGGATCCGCCATCTTCGAGTTGGCCGCGAGCACCGGCGGCCCGACCTCGGCGAGCAGCTTGACCATGCGGAAATTCGTATCGTTCGGACAGAGCTCTTCGCCGGTGGCGCGCAGCGCGCGGGCGCGCGGATCCTCGACGCGCAGCACGGCGTGGCCGAAGCCGAAGATCAGCTCCTTGTTGGCGAGCCGCTGCCTAATCAGGTCGCTGACGCCTTCGGCGTTGAGCTTGTCGCCGACCTTCGCCACGCATTCCTGGACGAATTCCAGGCACTCCTGATTGGCCTTTCCATGCTTCGGCCCGGCGAGACCGGCCATCGCGGCGGCCATGCTCTCGTACAGGTCGGCCTGGCCCGAGGCCACCGCCTTGCCGACGAAGGTCGACAGGTTGCCGCCGCCATGGTCGAAATGCAGGACTTCGAAGACGCGCATGAGCTTGGTCAGCTTGCGCGACTTCTCGGCGTCGAGGCCCGGCACTCCGAGCATGTAGACGAAGTTCTCCATGTAGCCGAGATCGTTGCGCGGCGCGATCGGCTCGCCCCAGCCTGAACGGATGCGGAAGATCGCGGCGGTGATGACCGGAACCTTGGCGATGAGATCGATGCACTCGCGACGGTAGTCGCCGCACGCGCCCACCATGCCCAGGGCATTGATCGCGTGGATGAACCACTTCATCGGATGGCCGGTGCGGGGCAGCGACTTGAAGGTGTCGAGCACCTCGCGCGGCACTCCCTGGTTCGCCTTCAGCAGCGCTGCGAACTCGAGCGATTGCGCCGCGGTCGGCCATGACTTGTTCAGCAGCAGGTAGATGACCTGCTCGGGATCGCTGTTCGCGATCTCCTCGACCGGACGGCCGACGTAGAACAATCCCTTGTCGGCTTCAACGGAGCTGGTCGTGCAGTAGCCGACGGGAACGCCACGCAGGCCAGTCTCGAGCTGGTCCTTCGTGATCTCCATCAGCACCGCGCTCTTGGCGCCTTCTTTCATGCCTGCCCCCGGAAATGCCGTGGCGGCACTGGAAACGGCGGGAGCCGCCACCGGCCGTTGGTCGAGGCTGTCACCTCCCCATATGGGTGCAAGCGCATGCGCTCCAGTGGTGAACGCATGTTCCGCGTGGAGGCCAGGGATGCGGAATCCTCATCGCCTTGTACCGCCTGCGCGCTGCGAACCATGACCCACCGATGCCCGCCCTGCCCGTCACCAGGTTCGCCCGCGTCGCGATCGCGGGGTGGGACTGCATCACCGCCGCCGGCGACGCGCGCGCTTCGTGGGATGCGGTGGATCGCGGACAGACGGCGCTGCGACACGAGGTCGGGATCGGTTGGTGCGGACGACTTCCCGCTGATGTCCCCTCTGGTCTCGCCGCGGCGGCGGAGCGCGCGCTCACGGTCCCGCTGCGCTCGATCGCGGGCTTGGATGGCCCGACGGCGTGGTCGATATCCACCAGCAAAGGCGATCCCCTCGCCCTCGACGAGGCGCGCTCAGGCCGGCCCGAGCGCTTCATCGATGCGATCGCCGGCAACGTCGGAC
>JACDEN010000198.1 GCA_013816415.1 Planctomycetota bacterium | reverse complement strand
CGAGCGCGCCGGCATCGATCGAGACCGCGATCTCGTCGTCGCCATCCTTGCGCCACAGCGCCGTGAGCGCCTCGGGCGCGGTCGCCGGCGGCGCACCCGCGACCACGCGGCTGGCGAACGGGGTATCGGTGAGCGCGCGGCAGGCGAATTCCCACTCGGCCTCGGTCGGCAGACGCGCGGCGAGGTGCGGCACGCGGCGATTCAGGGCTTCGCAGAAGCTCTGGCAGTCATCCCACGACACCTGCTCGACCGGGCGGTCGGGGCCGGTGAACGTGCTGGGATTGCTGCCGATCACCTCGCGGTACAGCGCCTGGGTGCACTCGCTCGACATGATCCAGAACGGCGCGCTGATCACGACGTGGTGCCTGGTCTCGTCCGGCGAACGTCCGACCTCCTCCGCCGGGCTGCCCATCGAGAACTTCCCCGCGTTGCAGTAGCGGAAGCGCGTCTCCACGCCTCCGACCACCAGGTCGGCCCAGGATCCGTACTGGTCCTCTCCCAGCGCATCGGTCCATGGCACCGACTTCCCGCTCGCGAACTGAACGGTCGGCGCCTCGACCGAGGTGCGGCCCTGCAGCGACCACACCAGCGCGATCATGATGGCGCCGATCATCAGCAGCGCGACCAGGCGCACGGTGTCCGGATCCCAGCTCGGAAGGGTGACCGCCGATCCGCGCCCCGCGTGCACCTCGCGGCCGGGAATCGCTGACGGCGACATCAGGCGCGAGACTGGCGACGGCGTGCGCTCGCTGGTGATCGCGGCATGGACCAGCACCTTGCCGCCGAGGACGCGTTCGAGATCGACCCGCATCTCCGTCGGCGTCTGGTAGCGCGCCTCGCGATCCTTCGCCATCGCCTTGTGGATGACCGCGACCATCGCCGGAGTGATCAGCTTGTTGTGGGTGCGCGGGTCCGGCGTCGGCGCGTTGAGGACCAGATCGGTGATGACGTACGAGGTCGCGCCGGTGAACGGCTCGACGCCGGTGAGCAACGTGAACAGCGTCGCGCCCAGCGCATAGATGTCGGAGCGGATGTCGATGTCGGCGATGCCGCGCACCTGCTCGGGCGACATGTACGACGGAGTGCCCCACGCGGTGCCGGTGATGGTCATGCGGTCGGCGCCGTCGACCGAGCGCGCGAGGCCGAGATCGCCGACCTTCGGCCGACCTTCGCGGTCGATGAAGATGTTCTGCGGCTTGATGTCGCGGTGCACGAGCCCGGCGGCGTGGATCGCCTCGAGCCCCTGCGCGCAGCCGATCATGATCGGCAGCGCGTCGCGCTCCTCGAGCGTGCCGCGTCGATGCAAGAGCTTCGCGCAATCCACACCCGGCACGAATTCGAGCGCCATGTACAGGAAGCCATCCTGCTCGCCGGAGTCATAGATGGCGACCACGTTCGCATGCGACACCGCCGCCATTGCCTTCGATTCGCGCAGGAAGCGGTCGACGAAATCCTTCTTGTCGGCCATCTGCGGCTTCAGCAGCTTGAGCGCCACCGTGCGCTTCAGGCGATCGTTCACCGCCTCGTAGACCAGGCCCATGCCGCCGGCGCCGAGGGTGCGCACGCGGCGATAACCCGCGATCACCTGCGGCGGTTCAATTACCCTACCCGACTGCGGCGGCGCCAGATTCGTCGCCATGGTCTCAGCAGCGGCGACGGCGGCGCGCGCCCCGCCCGCGCCCAGCACCAATGTATTCGTGGTCTCGCCCTGGCCCCCGGACCCGGCGATGGTGACCGCTGGAACGGCTGGAGGGGCTTCTCGATCCGGCGGTCCCATATCCACCAGTATGCCTCTCGTTCACGTCATCCGCCAGAGCAGCGCCCCGATCGCGGGGTCGGGGAGCCGCCAGGCGCCTGCCAGGGCGTCTGGGCCGGCTCCCGATCACCGAGCCGGCACCATGACTTCGACCGCATGGCGGCTGATGACCAACGGCAGCAGGCGGGCCGGCATGCCGACCAGGGTCGGTGGCTTGCCGGCCATCGATTGCGACGCGATGTGACCGGCATCGGCGAAATCCGGTACCGGAGTGGCGGGGTCGATGGTGATGCGGAACCGGTCGTCGGAGAGCCGCTCGTAGAGCAGCGCAGCGCTGTCCCCTCCCGGGCGAAGCAGCGTGAGGTCGGCCGGCTGACGTTCGACCTCGGCGCCATCCGCTGGCAGCGGCGAGCCGCGCTCGCTGATCGCATCGGCCAGGCGCAGCATGCGGCCGCGCGCTTCGTGATCCCATGCGGTGATGGAGCATTCGCTGACGTTTGGGTACGAGATCATCCCGATACCGCGAAGTTCGGCCTTCAGGTCGCTACGCGAGAAATCAGGACATCGCTGCCGGAGCCGCTCTTCGCATCGCAGCAGGGAATTGCTGCCGACGGCCCCATCATCGCCCGAGAACAGATACCAGTTCAGGCGCCTCGCCAAGGAGACCCTGTTGGAAAGGACTCCCGACACGTCCCGTAGCGCGTAGGTCTCCGTGCGGTCGCTCTCGATGATCGCTGCGAAGGACAGGATGCGTTCGCCGCGCAGACCGTCGGCCATGGCGTCCAATTGATGTGCAGACTCCGTGCGCCAAGCCATGCGCCGTCCTGGTGACAGACGACCGAGCACGTCGAGTCGCAGATGGGCGACATCCCTGATGTCCTGCACCGCGAGGAGAATGCAGGCATCGATGAGGGTCGCCGGCTGCCCCAGCGTCCGCTTGAGCCGGTCGAGATCGGCCAGCGCCTCCTCCGGATCCGGATGCGCCAGCGCATCGCATGCGAACCACTCCGCCATCAGGCGATTGGCGAGCAGGTTCGCGACCGGCATCGCGACGGTGTAGGCGAGGTCGCGACGACCCGTGGAAAAATGTTCCGCCAGCCATCCGAATCCGCTGCCGACCGGCCCCCGCGCGAGCTCCTGCCTGACCTCCGCCATCACGTGCGCCAGGCGTTGGTAGCGATCGTCGGCGGGCGATGCAGCGGCGACGTCGACCGCGACCAGCTGCGCGAACGCGAGGTCATTGACCGCCACGTCATTGATGTCGGCGGCCAGCAGGCGATCCGTCAGTGCCCGCCATCGTGCCTGCACACTACGATCGACCGGTGGCGCCAGCCCGATCAGCTCCTCGATCGATGTCGGCACGCCGCGTGATCGCTGCTCGGCGACGACTGCGGAGTACCGGCGGAAGCCAAGGTCACGCATGAACAGTGCGCCTGCCATGAGACCAGCAAGAAGGACGACGCCGATCAGCACGACCCAGTGGAGCCAACCCATGCGCTTCATGTCCGATGCCCCACTGCGATCTCCCACAGGATCCTCATCGGCAAACCCTCCAGCCGCATTCCCCCGGCACTCCCTTCGACCTGCCAGCCCCGCAACGCCATGAATCGCTTCACTCCGCGAGACGCCCGCGCAGCGCTTCGTATTCCTCGTCGAGCTGCTTCATCGCCTGCTCCTCCTGCTCGACGCGCTTGTCCTTCGCGCTCTGGGCGGCGGCGCCCTTCGCGGGCGTGTCGCGCAGCTTGACCAGCGCATCGCTCTTGGCGCGGATCTTCTTCTGCATCGCCTGCATGTCCTTCAGCACCGGCGCGGTCGCGGTGATGCGCGCGGCGATGGCGATCGCCGCATCGGCGTCGACCAGCTTCACCATCTCGGCCTCGAGCGCCGCGTCGGTGATCTTGGCCTTGCCCTTGATCACGGCCGCGACCTGGCGGTCCTTGGCGAGCAGGATCACCACCGGGGCGGTGGTCTGGTTGACGAGCGCGTTCTGCTTCGCATCGATCGCTGACACATCGACGTCATAGCAGGTGAAGGCGCGCGACGCGGCCGGCGTCATCCCGGCGGCAGGAAACGAGAACACCGACTCGTCGACGGCCGCCGAATCCTTGCCCTGGGCCGTCGGCTGGCCGCCCTTCCCCTCCTGCCGCGAACGGCAGAAGATCAGCACCGGGGCTCCCGCGGGCGCGTCCTTCATGAACGCCTGCTGCGAGATGAACGCGCCGAGGGCCGCGTTGGTGTCGGAATCCTTGCCTGGTGCGCCCGTGAACGCGCCGCTGCGCCAGGCGATGGCTGCCAGCGCCTTACCGCGCGCATCGGCGGCATCCATGTCGTCGAGCCAGGATTTCAGCGGCACATTCATGGTGGGGTTCGCCGGTACGTGGCCCTGGCCGGGTATGATCACCTGCTTGGCGATCGCTCCGGCCTTCTCGAGCAGCGGCATTCCCGCCTTTGCGGTGGGCAGATTGGGATCCTGCTCGCCATTGAGCACCAGCACCGGCAGTCCCTTGGCGATGGTCAGGTCCGCCTCGGAGCGCGCACCGGCGGCGATGATCGCGTAACCGCGGTAACGGCCGAGCGCCGCCTTCTGGAAGCCGTAGAAGTTGACGCCCCATCCGCCCATCGACAGCCCGGTGAGCATGACGCGCTTCTGATCGATGCCGTAGGTACGGTCGACCTGCTCGCGCACCTGGTCGATGAACGCGGCCATCGCGACGCTGCTGGCGGGATCGGTCTTGATGCCGCCGGCGCCAGCATCGGCGAGCGCGCCATACGACAGGCCGACGATGAACGAGCCCTTGCCGCCAGTCGCATCCTTGAAGGGCCAGGTGGTGGGCGAACCGCCCGAGCCGTGCATGAACAGGATCAGCGGCAGGCGCGTGCCCGACACGTAGTCGGACGGCACCGAGATCACGCACGGGAATCCGCAGCCGGGGATCTCGAGCTTGCCCTCCTGACCGGCAGCCAGGCGTTCGTCGGCTGCGTGGCAGGTAAGGGCGAGGGCCAACGCCGAGGCGATGGACAGCAGTGCGCGCATGGAGGCTCCTGACGGATGCGGATGCAGACAGGTACGGGTCCGGACATGGACATACCGGCGACCACGAGGCCTGTTGATCCATCCGATCCGCCCCCAGTCAATGCCGAGTCTTGCCGCTTCCGCCTGGTGTCGCACCATCCTGCGCATGCACGGCGTCCTCCAGCTCGCGCCTCGCCCATGACCAGCGCTCCGCTTCCGCCACTTCCCGCGGTCTCGGCGGTCGAAAGCCGCCTCGACCTCATCCGCCGCGCGATCGCACTGCCGCTGGGGCCGCTCGCGTTCGCGGGGCTCCTGTACTCGCCGCGGGGGCTGACGGTGGAATCGTCGCGGCTGCTCGCGGTGTGCGCGTGGGTGCTGGTGTGGTGGATCGGCGAGGCGATCCCGTTGTGGGCGACCGCGCTGCTGGCGCCGGTGCTGTGCATCGCGCTGCACATCGCCCCGCCCAAGGAGGCGTTCGCGCCTTTCGCGGATCCGATCCTGTTCCTGTTCATCGGATCCTTCCTGCTGGTCCAGGCGATGACCGTGTCGCGACTCGACCGCCGCTTCGCGTTGTCGGTGCTGGCCATCCCCGGCATCGGTGCGACTCCCTGGCGCCTGATGCTCGGCCTGGGTCTGCCGACCTTGGCGGTATCGATGTGGGTCAGCGACAGCGCCACCACGGCGATGATGCTGCCGATCGCGCTCGGCGTGCTCACCAGCGCGGGCGCATCGCTGGCGCGGTCGGGGTCGGCGGTGCTGCCGCAGGGATTCATCGCCGGCAGCCTGCTGCTGGTCGCGTACTCGTCGCTCATAGGCGGCATCGGCACGCCGGTGGGGACGCCGCCGAACCTGATCGGCATGCGCATCCTGAAGGAAGCCGGTATCGTCATCCCGTTCTTCACCTGGATGCAGCTCGCCATCCCGATCATGCTCACGCTCTTCGCCTGCCTGCTCGTGCTGTTCCGCTGGCTGCATCCGGCCGGAGTGCCGCGCCTGGGCGAGCTGCCGCGCTTCATCGCCGGAGAGCGCGCCGAACTCGGCGGCTGGACGCGCGGCCAGGTCTACGCCGCCGGCGCGTTCGTGGTGGCGGTGGCGCTGTGGAT
>JACDEN010000197.1 GCA_013816415.1 Planctomycetota bacterium | reverse complement strand
GCCGCGGCGTCCCGATCGGCAATACGACCCCTACGAGGTGATCCGCTGGCTAAAGGACCAGCGACGCGGGGGGCTCGGCGACCCGGCACAGGGGGTCGGGGCGAGCACGGCGAAGACCGACCGCGAAGATTACCAGGCAAAATTTGAGCGGCTGAAGTACGAGAAGCTCGCAGATCTGGTGATCCCAAAAGCCGACGCGCGAAAGAAATACCTGACACTGGTCGTCCAGATCCGGGCGGCGCTGCTTGCCCAGTCCGAGGCGATTGCCCCCCAGTTAGCTCACCTGGGGGCGAGGGAGGCCGGGCGCGTCCTAGATGCCAGGATGCGGTGGGTCTGCCACCAGTTCGAGAGGGGCTGGCTGCCGCTCCCACCGGCGATGCTGGTCGAAATGGATGCGATGGTCGAGCGGTACGCGGTGGACATCCTCGCGACAGCGGGAGACGAGGACCCAGTTGTCGTTGCCGAATCGGGCGACGGGGAGTGACCAGCGCCCGCGCTGTCTGGTACGATGACCTATCCATCCGCTCCGGATGGACGGTGCCGGATCGCCAGACGGTGTCGGGATGGGCGACGGACCACCGGGTGCTGACGGAGAGGGACTCCTCGGAGCCGGGTCCGTACTCGTGCGCCAGGACCCCGTATCTGGTCGAGCCGATGGACGCGCTCGGCGATCCCGAGTGCTCCGAGTTGTTGATCATGAAGGCAGCGCAGATCGGCTATTCGGAGTTCCTCCGCAACGCCATCGGATTCTGGATCGCCCAGGATTCCGGGCCGGTGCTGATCGTGCTGCCTACCGAGAATGACGCGAAGGAGGTGCTGGACGAGCGAATCGGACCGATGGTCGAGGCCACTCCTTGCCTTGCCGAGCATATCACCGGCAGGAAAAGGAATATCAGCCGGCGACGGATCATCCTCGACAACATGGAGGTGCACGTCGCGTGGTCGGGATCCCCCGGCAGCCTGGCGCGGCGTGCAATCCGCTATCTCTTAATTGACGAGGCCGACAAGTTCGGCGAATTCTCGGGCAAGGAGGCCGACCCAATTTCGCTTGGCAAGAAGAGGCTGACGACGTTCGGGCACCGGGCGAAGGTCGCGGTCGGCTCGACGCCAACGACCCGCAACGGCCACACCTGGAAGCTATGGGAGTCAATCCCGACAAAGAAACACTACCACCTCCCGTGCCCTCATTGCGGGGACTTCCAGCCGCCGAACTGGCAGCAGGTCCGCTGGCCGAAGGATCTCCCCGGTGATCGGCACCTGCAGGCAGAGCGGATCGAACTCGACGCGCTGGCCTGGTACGAGTGCCGCGCATGCGAGGGCCGGATCGAGGAGCGGCATCGCACGGCCATGCTTGGCCGGGGGGTATGGGTCGCAGAGGGGCAGACGATCGACCCAGCCGGCATACTGGGAGGCCCCCCGGTCGACGCGCGGCGGCGCGCTTACCATATCCCCGGACTCCTGTCCCCGTGGCTGACGTACTCGAAACTCGCTGCGGAATGGATCGCGGCGATCGGCGACGACGCGCTGATGATGGACTTCCGGAACTCGCGCCTGGGTGAGACCTACGAAGTCCAGGCGGTATCCATGCGCTCGGCCGAGTTCGCCGAGAAAATCACGAAGGGCCACGCGCGCGGCGTCGTTCCCTTGTGGGCGGGAATCATCCTGGCGACCGCGGACACGCAGAAGGACCACTTCGTCTACGCGATCCGGGCGCACGGGTACGGCTGGAAGTCCAGGCTCATCGACCACGGGAAGTGCTTCACCTTCGCCGAACTCCGTCAGAAGTGCCTCGATACGCCGTTCGTGTGGGAGGATCCCGGACTCGCTCACCTGTTCCCGCGGTACCTGATGATCGACTCTGGCGGTGGCGCGATCGAAGGAGAAGACCGCTCCCGCACGGACGACGTCTACCAGTTCTCGTTGACGGACCCGACGAGAATCCTCGCCTCCAAGGGACTCGGCGGACGAAGCGCCGGTCGCGGGAACCCCGTGCGGATGTCGTCGATCAAGTACGCGATGCACGGCGAGGAGCAGCCGGTCGAGATTGGCCTATGCGTGATCGATGTCGGGTACTTCAAGGACATCCTCGCGGCCCGGATCAAGAAGCCCGAAGACGCGCCGGACGCATGGGAGCTACATCAAGACGTCGATGCCGAGTACTGCCGGCAACTCGCGAGCGAGCGGAAGATCATCGTCCGCGAGGGCAGAGCCGGTCCCTCTATGAGATGGGTCAAGGTATCGCAACACGCGCGCAACGAGGCCTGGGATATCGAGACGATGCAGGTCGCACTCGCCCAGCTTGCGCACGTCGAATCCCTCGACCCGCCCGAGGTTCTCGCCCACGAGCGCGAGCAATCCCGAATCCGATCACAACTGCCACCCCAACCCAGCGGCATGCGCGACGCGCACGGCCGACCATTCGATGTGCGCCACCGTTAGGAGCCTCTATGTCCAAGTCCGCTATTTCACCCACCCAGCCCACGCCAGCCAAGGTCCACCCCCTGCCTCCGTCGCTCGCACCGGTCGACCTGCCGGCCATCGATATGCCGTTCGCGGCGATGCCGGAAGACTGGCCCGAGGTCGTGTTCGCGGGCCATTTCCAATTTAAAAACCACGACCCGCGGCAGTTGCGCGCCCTCCGCGCGATATTCGAAGGGCTCTACGCTGCCCGCGCCCGACTGATCGACGGGACTCCTGTCACGCTCAAGCATCACGCCTTCCAGTGGATGCTCGAGAACGTGCGGTTCCGCGCGCCTCTGCCCACGTAAGCGGACGACGGAGATATTCCAGTGAATGCTCGAGAACGCGCGGTTCAGCGCCTGATGCCAGACACGACAGCAGACGAACTTGACCGACTTCGTAAGTCGGGATGGCAGATCACGGTGCAGAACGCATCGGCAATCGATGGGTGGACCGTGCACCTCTGGAATCGAGACAGGGCGACGAGCGCGACGAATCAGTCGATAGCGACCGCCCTCTCGGAAGCCGTTGCAGCCACCTCATAATAAAGCAACGCCATCGATGCGCATACTTAGAATAATGGATATTTAAATAGCGCGGCGCCGTCGGTCTTGTGTAAAGATCGGCGGCAATGGCATTGACATCCTCCTCCACGCTAGCACAGGTCGAAGCCGCGTACGACGATAATCTCGATTATCGTTGGACGAACTCGGTCACGAAGGCGAAGGATTTCGCGCAGGCAGCGGGAATGCTACTGCGCCGGTATCAGACCAGCATTTCGGGCGCTGACGGCGGCAGTTTCACCCGCTCGGTATCGGTGATCGAGTCAGCGCTCAATGACGCGATTGCGTACATCGACGCCAACCAGACCACGACGGGCAACGCTGGCGGATACGTCCTGCCAAACTTCCAGAGCGCCCGCGAGTGAGGCGAGCGCTCTCATCCCTGCGCGGCGACGCGGACGAGTCCTTCAACTCGCGTCGCGATGACTATCGCTCGGACCTCGAGGCAGCGAAGCCGAACAACCGATTCCTGCGCCGTCGTTCCGGGACGTATTCGCAGGTCGAGCGGTCGCTCACCCCGACCGCGCTCTGGAACGTCTGCCAGACCGCGCGACACATGGTGACGAACGACGCGCTCCCCGGACAGATGCTCGAGCGCCTCGCCGACAACATCATCCAGGGCGGGTTCCGCCTGGTGATGAACACCGGAGACTCCTCGCTCAACGACGACGTAACCGCCCTATTCAACGAGTGGGCCAACGATCCGAGCCAGTGCGACTTTTTCGGGGAACGCAGTCTGGCCGAACAGACCTGGATGTCGTTGTTCCAGGTCGCACAAGACGGCGACGGGTTCTTTCTGTTCCTCGATGACGGGCGCCTGCAGTTCGTCGAGTTCGACCGCTGCGTCGGCTCGGACCCGTTCCTCGGTGGCGTCATCACCGACGGCGAGCGCGTCACCGGATACCGCTTCGCCAAGTCGATCCCGATGTCTCCGTTCGCGTCCGATGCCGACACCGAGCAATACGACGTGATCGACGCCAACGGCCAGCGCCAGGTCGCGCACTTGTACTGCGCCAAGCGAATGAGCCAGCGCCGCGGATACTCGTGGCTGCACCCGATTATGATCAAGGCTGGCATGCTCGACGATCTCGAGTTCGCCACGATCGTGAAGGCTCAGGCCGCCGCGACCTTGGCGGGCATATCTGAGCGCACCGATTCCAAGGCGCAGCCAATCGCCGGAGCACTCGGACGGACGATGACCGCGACCACCGGCCCGAGCGGCGCGAGCGAGACCAGCACCGAGATGCGCCACGGGATGATCGTCGACCTTCCGTTCGGCCGCACCTTCAAGGGGTTTGCTCCGAATATCCCCAACAATGAGCACTTCGCCCACGTCTCGCACATAATCAAGCAGATGGGCGCGGCGCTGAACATGCCAATCGAGATGGTCCTGCTCGACTCGGGGATCTCGAACTTCTCCGGCACCCGGATGGCGATGGCCAATGCGCGGATGTCTTTCCGCCGAATCCAGAAGACCTGGATATCGTCGTTCCTCGGACCAATGATGCGCTGGAAAATCCGCCATTGGCTTCCGCGCCTGGGTCGCGTTGCCGGACGCATGGACGTCACCGGGGAGATCTTCCGCCACAAGTGGGTCGAGCCATCGTGGAGTTACATCCAGCCGGTCGAGGAAGCCACCGGCGCCGCGATCGAGTTGGAAAACAACACGATCTCCCCGCGTGAAGTGGTCGCCCGTCAGGGCCGGTCCTACGACGACGTAGTCCGCGAGACGGTCGAAGACAACGGGGCAATGATCATCGCCGCGATCGAGAAGGCCCAGGCGGTCAAGGCGAGGTTCCCCGACGTCGACGTGAACTGGCGAGAGTTCGCCCGCATGCGCCTGCCAAGCGGCATGGTGCAGACCGGCATGCTCCCGGATCCCAATCGCGATCCGAACGCGGACGCTCCCGCGCCCGGCGCCCCAAAATCTGGTCAGCAAGCTCCGAACCGCACCGCTCAACATATTGCCCAGGCGTCCCAGGCAGCGCGCGACCAGACCCTTTCCGATTCCACGGCCACCGTTGAGGAGTTCGCATGAGCCTTCTCGCTCGCGTGCAGTCGATGGTGTGGGCGCTCGAGCCCACTGTTCTCGACAGTTTGGTCCAGGTCGTGTCCAGGCATGACGCCGGCACCCGCCTATCCGACGAAGAGATCCGCGCCGCAATCGGCCGTGCGCCCGGTGCGCGCGTCGATACCGGCTACCGGGTCGAGAACGGCGTCGGCATCGTGCCGATCTCCGGGGTGATCGCCAAGTACGCCTCGCAGGTCAACGACGTGAGCCAGTCCGAGGGCACCTCCTGCGACATGATCCTGCAGGACATGCGACAGGCGCTCGCCGACCCGAACGTACACGCGATCCTCCTGCAGATCGAGTCCCCCGGCGGGGCGGTCGACGGAGTGGCGGACACGGCGTCGATCATCCGCGACGCGGCCAAGATCAAGCCCGTGGTCGCGTTCATCGACGACATGGGGGCATCGGCCGCCTACTGGATGGCTTGCCAGGCCGGCACCGTGTACGCGACCGCGACCGCGGTGGTCGGCTCGATCGGCGTTCGGACCGTGATGGTCGACACCTCCGAGCAAACCAAGGCCCGCGGACTGGTCGTGCACTCGATCGCATCCGGCCCCGCCAAGGCGGTCGGTCAGCCGGGAGTCTCGATCTCGCCCGAGGATCGCGCCGTCGTGCAGGAGCGCGTCAACTCACTTGCCGCTATCTTCTTTTCCTGCGTCCAGAGCGGTCGCGATCTCTCGTCCGATGAACTCGCCTCCGTCACCGACGGTCGCGTGTGGATCGGCGAGCAGGCGCAGGCCAAGGGTCTGATCGACGGCGTCCGCACCTACGACGCTGTCATGGCC
>JACDEN010000196.1:4302-5896 GCA_013816415.1 Planctomycetota bacterium | reverse complement strand
CACCTACGCCGTCGGGACCTTCACCGCGACGCTCACCGTGACGGACAACCTCGGAGCAACCAACGCCAGGACGGTCGCCATCACCGTCATCGCTCCCGCGGACACCACCGCGCCGGTGATGTCAGGGATCGCCGCGTCCGCGATCACCGCGACCAGTGCGACGATCTCATGGACCACCAACGAGGCGGCCGACTCCCAGGTCGAGTATGGATCCACCACGGCGTACGGGAATGCGACGACCGTGAGCCCTGCACTCGCCACCGCCCACAGCCAGGATCTCAGCGGACTGATCGCCGCGCACACCTACCATTATCGCGTGAAGAGCCGCGACGCCGCGGGCAATCTCGCGACCAGCGGCGACTCCAGCTTCACCACCGCTGCGGCGTCGGGCGGTCCGACCGCTGGAGGCACCACGGGAACCGCGACCACCAGCGGCTCGGGATCCGGTGGCACGACCACCTCCGGAAGCACGACCACCGGCGGCGGCTCCACCACCGCGGGAACCGGTTCCAGCGCCGGCACGACCACGGGTGGTGGAAGCACGAGTGGAGGCACGGGTCCCTCTGGAGACGCCGGCGGGCACTCGTCCTCCCAGTGCGGCGTCGGTTCGGCTGTCGGTCTGGCGGTGATCGCATTGGGCCTCGGCCTCCGCCGATCGCCCAGGAGCCGGTAGCCGCCAACTGCAGCACGAGCAGCGGACCGGTACAGTGGATCGCGGTCTGTCGATGGCAGGGCGGATCACCGGAGGCTTTTCTCCTTCGCGCCCTGAACCTGCGCGTAGCGGTAGTACACCTCCAGGCTCAGGCAGCAGTACGCCGTGCTCAGCACGCGGCCGATCTGATGTCCGGGAAACTCGGTGCCGTCCCAATCCCAGCTGCCGTCGAAGCAGCCGTTGCCTTTCCTCTGCGCATTGACGAGCAGATCGCGCACGCGGCCGTTCCAGGTCTTCCAGCGCTCGCCGCCGACCTGGAACATGGTGAGCGTGTTGTAGTACATGAAGTAGGTGTTGCAGGGATAGGCTGCCGGTGTCTGTTTGGTCATGATGGTGTTCGCGAGCGTCTCGAGCATCACGTCCCCGGCGTGATGGCCGAGGTACACGGCGCAGACCGCGCCGACGCACTCCAGCGGATGGTAGTAGATCTTGTCGGTGTCCGACATCAGCCCATAGGGGAACAGCGACTCGCCCTTGTACGGATCGAGCTTGGCCCAGTCCGGATTGGTGAGCTTCCATGTCCGTTCCAACCAGCATTTCGCGCCCTCGAGGCCGTTGCCGATATTCAGCTGCGCCGCGAGCGCGCTCTTGAGCGCCATGACATTCCAGCCGGTCACCGAGGAGTCGTTGCGGGTGGTCGCCTCGGCATAGTCCCAGCCGAAGGCCGCATAGGGATCCGACTTCGCATCGCCCTTCGCCGCCCCGGGTTTGAGATCGCGATTCTGCCGAGCGAGGATGGTGTCGACACCATGCTGCGCCGGCGTCTTGAGCGCGGGGTCCCCGGTCATGCCGTAAGCTTCGGCCAGGGCCATGGTCGCGATCGCGTTCTGATAATTGATCGTGGCGAGGCTGCCATCGGCCTTCTGGACCGAAAGCAGGTAG
>JACDEN010000196.1:0-4292 GCA_013816415.1 Planctomycetota bacterium | reverse complement strand
GTCCAGGCCTCGTTTCACCGTCTGCCGGAACTTGTTCGGCGTCTGATGGTCGTAGCCCGCGCCGAGGAAGCACAGCACGGCGTAACCGGTCAGCGCCGTCGGGACCTCGTCGCCATGGGCGTTCTTCCCCGGCTCGCACTTCGGGTCCTCGGTGCAGTTCGCCTGGTATTTCTCTGGGTCCCAGCAGCCATTGGGGCTCTGGTGCTTCTTGAACCAGCGCAGGGCGGCGTCGACCGCGCTCTCGCTGCCCTTGCTGCCGCCGAACTTCCCGAGGGCGCGCTTGCGGCCGCCTCCGCTTCGCGATCCGAACATGCCTGGCGGGCCCCCGCCCGCACCGATTGCCATGAAGGCGCCGGGGCCCCCCATCTCTGAATCCGCAACCGCCTCTTCCCGTCCCTTGGCCACTGGATTATCGGCCTCCTCTTCACGCTCGGAGTTTTCGACCGGCAGGTCGAGTTGTGACATCGGATTCGGGTGGTCGGACTCCGCCTCCACCTCGAGTTGCACGTCCGTCTGCAAAGTGCGCTCCTCCTTTGGCTTCTCTTCTTTCTTCGGCGGAGGTTCAATGGTTGCGACCCGCAGCGGTGGCACGTCGATCTCCGGCGCGGCGATCAGGAAATAGATCGAACCCAACAGGCCGATCAGCAGCAGGTGGAAGGTGGCGCTGATCGCCCAGCCCAGCCAGCCGGCGCGATGGCGCGACCCGCTTGGTTTTTCCATCGCATCGGACAGGTCGTGCGGGGTGCTGCTATCGGCAGAGAGCGTGGTCATGGGGTCATCCTTGGGATGAGGTCAAATGCCTGGTTGGCAGACAAGATGGTTTTTCCAAGGCGAGTCTTGACTAGATGCGAACCGATAATTCAGGCATAAAATGAGAATATAACTTAATTTATGTTGATATTTATCAGGATTTGAACGATGCGACATGGCCTCCATTATAGGGCGTCGTCAACCGCGGCTTTGGAATCAACACTGTTAATTTGCATAAATCTCAAGAACTGTGAGGATGCACCCCGATGGCTCCGTTCGTGGTCGCGCTCCCCCATGGAACACCCGGCTATGGTGGGCATCAGCGCCTGGTCTGGCCGCCGGGCGGAGGGGCGGTGCGCCAATGGTTCGATGATTGGGCGGTCCATTGGGTGACCCACGGCGAGGCGACGTGGGAGCTGAAGGACGGGCGGCGAATCGCGGTCGCGGCGAACTCCTTCCTGGTGCTGCCGCCGAAGGTACCTGCGGTGCTCGATCAGACGCGTGCGGCGCTCGTGCTCTGGAGCTGCCATCTGGTGTTCCGGCCCGAATCCTCCGCGGTCCCCACGGCCATGGCGGGCGACGTCATCGACGGCGACGAGATCGCGCTCGTGCCCCTGAGCTTCTCCGCGGCCGACGCACCGGGAGTGCTGCGCGCCTTTCGGGAACTCAGCCTGCTCGCCCCGTCTGCCGACGCCGCGCTGTGGCGTCTCGAACGGACAGCGATCACTCTCGCCGGCGAACTCGCGGCGTTCGCCCGTGCGCGCACGCGCGTCCGTGCCCCCGGGCGCATCCTGGGCGCCGAGTTGCACGACGATGCGCCGTTGGCCGCGGTGATCAGGCGGATCGACGCGGACCCCGCCCACCCTTGGCGCATCGGCGATATCGCGCGGTCGCTGGCGATCTCCACCCAGTGGCTGCACGAGCTGTGCCGCTCGATGCACGGCACCAGCCTGAAAGGCTACATCATCCGCGCGCGCCTCGATCTCGCCGCGAGGCTGCTGAGGGGCCCGGAACCGCGCCTGACCATGCGCGAGATCAGCGAGCGGTGCGGATTCTCGTCCCAACATTTCTTCAGCCGGCAGTTCCGTTCGTTCCACGGCATCACGCCGCGCGCTCACCGCGCCGGCGACGCGCTCGGAGTGCGCGAGGAGAAGGAGGCCGGATCGTGGGGAGAACCGACGATCGTGCTCGACCCGCGCCGGGCCTCGTGGGAATCCGGATGGACGACGCACTCCGGCGGCTTCGCAGCGATCGATGGGCGGGTGGTGTCCCAGCAGCTCTTCGGCGATCTGCTGGTCTGCGACCAGCGCATCGTCGGCGATGTCGCGATCGAATTCGAGGGCCGCCTGCCGGACGACGTCCCTCCGAGCGACCTCTCGATCTTCTGGATCCGCACCGACGGTTGGCGCACCCTCGGCCGCAAGCTGGAAGCGAGCGAGGACGTCTATCGCCTGCAGGTCGGAGCCTCATCGGCCTATACCGCGATCATGCACGGCCCGCGCACGCATCTCGCCTGTTCGGATTTCCGCCCGGTGCCGGGACGACGGCATCGCGTGCGGGCAGAGGTCCGCGGCAACCGCTTGTCGCTGTCCGTCGACGGCCGGACGCTGTGCGAGCATGTCGGGTTGTTCCCCCTGGTTGGCGGATACGTGGGCATCTATGCGTATTTCCCCGGAGTCTCGTTCGGGGACGTCCGCATCTTCCTGCGCCAGCCTTCAGCGGTGGTGCCCGCGACGGCCGTCGCCGACTTCTTTCTCGACCAGCAGCGCTATGAGCCGGCTGCCGAGCACTATGCGCTCATCGCGGCAGCGCATGCCGGGACACGGCTCGCTCAGAAAGCGACGTTCAAGCGGGGGCTGAGCCTGTGCCTGCTCGGCCGTGACGACGAGGCGCGGTCAGCGTGGGCGGGCCTGGTGGGAACGACCTGGGAGGAGCCGGTGCGGCTGCACCTGATCGAGCGGCTGTTCTCCGACGGGCGTCATGACGACGTGCTCGCCGAGATGGGGACGCTCACGGCGCAGGGCCGTCCTGAGACCAGGGCCCAGCTGGCCATCCGCTGGGCGAGCCAAGCCGAACGGCTGACCACCGCCGCATTGCGCGATGGTCAGCCGGCCACGCTCACGCGCTACCTCGACGCACGCGAGCGCCTGTTTCCCAACCGCGCGACCACGGACAACGCCGCGGCCGAAGCGCTGCTCGCCCTGGGACGATTCACCGAGGTCCTGGAGCGTCTTCCGCGCCAGCGCAATGCCTGCGCGCGCGCGCTCCTGTACCAGGGCCGCGAACAGGAGGTGCTGGCGCGATACGATGATCAGGTGCTGATCGTCATCGAGGCGCTGCACCGCATGGGTCGATCCGCGGAGATAGCCGAGCGGTTTCCCGCCTACCATCTCGAAATGGACGAGGAGGGCCGGATCATGCGCGGAGTGGCGGATGATCTCGCCGCATCCATGCGGATCTGGCGCGCCAGCATGATCGCCCAGGGCCGCGCCGCGGAGGTGCTGGCGCTCGCGGATCCGGGCGAAGGATACCGCCGGCGCGCCATGATCATGCTCGGACGCGAGTCGGAGCTCGTCGGCGACGCAGCCGACGACATCGATGTGCTGATGGCCTGCGGCAGCTGGGATCGTGCGGCCGAGGAATTCGCAGGCGACTTCTGGTTCGGCATGTGGCCCCGCCATGCGCGCGGGCTCGAGGCATTCATCGCCGGTGACCAGGAGGAGGCGCGCGCGCGCTTCGCGGTGCCGCCCGGATGGGAATTCCACCAGCAACGGTTCCACCTCATGCATTACCTGGTCGCCCCGTTCCTGCGCGAGCTCGCCGGCGAGCGGGGCGCCTGCGCCGAGGCGTGCGCATTCGTCCTCCGCGAACGTCGCTGGGCGTACGAGCAGCTGCCGTGGCACAACGCCAGCTATGTGCTCGGAACCATCGACGACAGCCGATTCCTCGCTCAGCCGCACGGCGCCTTCGCGCGCGCCGATCTGCTGCTGTGCCGGGCGATGCGCCGCGAACGCTCGGGCGACCGCGCCGCCGCTGCCAGGGATTACCGCGCCTACATCGACCTGCCGCGCCATCGTCGCGGACTGCGCTACGATCCGCTACCCGGGCGCTTCGCCGCCTGGCGCGCATCGCTGCTCACCTAGGCCGTCGCGGGTGGAAGCCGCTCGTCTCCTGGTGATGCCGCAAGTCGTGGTGTATGCTCCTGGATGACGTCGACGCCCCGGTCGGCCTCATCAGGCCAGGCGGATTACGCCCGTACAGTGCCGGCCGAAGCCTTCTCGGCTGCCGGCATCCAGCGCGAGGCCGCTCAGGCCCAGCTCGTGGCCGGTCCTTCCGTCGCCGGCGATGCCATGTCCACCGACCGGGCAGCCGAGCACACGCTGCGCGGCATCAGCCTGACGCGTCGGCTCCTCGAATACGGCTACTCGCCCAAGCGATCGGCCGGGGAGCGCTTCCGGATGCGCCGGATGCTGGGCGCCGGCGCGAACGGTGACGTTTTCGCCGTCGACGATTGCAACCTCGACCGTGAGATCGCGGTCAAG
>JACDEN010000195.1 GCA_013816415.1 Planctomycetota bacterium | reverse complement strand
GAAGCACGACGACATGCTTACAAACCACGACCAGGGCGATCATTTCCACGCGAATCCAAACTGCCATTCGGGCGCACCAAAGGGCGGGGTTAAAGTGAACGGCATTGCCTGGACCCCCGACCCCCGCTCCGGATGCGGGCGATCTGGCTGACCGTTGATGGGCAGACATTAAAAGACGACATCCGTTTTGCGCGACCCATCGTACCCGTCTCGTAATCTATCTTTTTGGGTGTTCGTCCACCCGGTCACTTTCTTGGAGAATCATGTGAGAAAGCATCTCGCCACCTTCGCGGCGCTCGCCATCACCGCACCTCTGGCCATCGCCCTCATGGGGTCGGACCATAAAGATGGTTCGAACTCCACCGCTGATATGGCCGCCGACATTGCCGACCTCTATGCCTGGAGCGACGGCACCGCCGGCACCTTCACCGCGGTGTTGACCTTTGCCGGCCTCGGAGGCCCTGGCGCCGCTGCGACCTATGATCCCAACGTGCTCTACAGCATCCACATCGACCGAACGACCGCCTCCGGGACCTTGGACAATGTCGCGGACGTCGACCTCTACATGCGTTTCGCTCGCAATGCTCGCAACGAGTGGGCGATCCAGGTGGAAAACCTGCCGGGCTCGAGCGCACCCATCTCAGGCCGGATCGAAACCGTGCTGACGGATGGCGCCAAGCGCAAGGTCTTCGCCGGGCTGCGAGACGATCCATTCTTCTTCGATCTCGACGGTTTCAATGCGACGCTCGCCAAGCCTGCGGCCAACTCGACGCTCTCGTTCAACAACACCCACGACACGTTCGCGGGGATGAATGTGACCGCGATCGTCCTCGAGATGGATCTCGCAGACATCACCGTCAACGGCACCATGCCGAAACTGGCGCTGTGGACGACGACTGGGCGCATTCCGACCGCCACCGCCTTGGTCGCTCCGATTCAGACGTCCACCGATGCCACCCTGGCGAAGCGCTGAAAGGCCCCCCATGAAAACCACTCATTCTCTCGCCATCGGCAGCGCCATCGTCGCACTCGCCATCGTCGGCGGCTGCGGCCTCAAGAAGGGCAGCGACAGCGGTCCCAGCTCCACGTTTACATTCCGCAGCGATCCGCCCACGTCGTACATACAGGTTGACCGCGCCGGCATGCCGGCGGTCGCTACCGCAGTGATCACCAGCAAGAACTCATACAACCAAGCCAAACCGAGCGACGATGCCAGTGGATTGTTCGTGCCGCAGATCCAAACGAACGTGGGCGCGATCCACACCAAGCTCGACGATGACTTGATGGCGGCGAATTTGACGCCCGCATCCACTCCAACGAGCATGGCGCAAGCCGGACCATTGATCGTCCCGGACACGCTCAAGATCACGACCACCACGGCGTCGGGATTCCCCAACGGGCGTAAGCTGACGGATCCGGTGGTCGACGTCACCCTCGCCGTGGTGCTGCTCAATCTCGGAGCGAACACCACGGGGACGACGCC
The DNA here is from genome assembly GCA_013816415.1 of Planctomycetota bacterium. Lineage (GTDB taxonomy): Bacteria > Planctomycetota > UBA11346 > UBA11346 > UBA11346 > JACCZE01. The sequence goes on along the minus strand of JACDEN010000195.1, from coordinate 4,416 downwards.
GGTCCCGCAGACAGCGCTCACGCTCGCGAATATTCCGCTGAATCCGCCAGCGAACGACAGGCCATTCGCGACGGCATTCCCGTATCTCGCCGCACCATTCTGAGCACCGGGAGAGACGCCGTGCCCGCTGGACCTTGGACGATTCTGGCGGTTGTTGCTGTCGTGACCGTGGTCGTCGGCGGCGGAGCCATCGCCGTCGGCGGCCGCGGCGCTTCTTCTGCCGGTTCTGCCGGCGACGCCTGGTCGCCACCAGCAGGTTATCAGCTGGCGGTGCAAGACCTCGACTCCAGGGTCCAGAACGCCGAAAGCCGAACCCGTCGCGACCCGCGATCGTGGCTGGCATGCGAAGGGCTCGCGCAGGCGTACCGCACGCGCGCTCAACTCACCGGCGATTGGCTGGACTATGATCGCGCGCGTCAATCCATCGCGCGCGCCTTCGTCATCGCCGGGAATGGCGTTGGCCCGTTTCTGGCGCGAGCGCAGCTCGATGCCTCGCTGCATCGCTGGAACGACATCGAAGCGGATCTCATCGCGGCTGACGACGCGATGCCGAAAGACGACGAACGCGCTTCCATCATCGGCCTGCGTTCTGAACGCGCCATGCAGAGCGGACGATATGACGAGGCTCTCGATGGGTACGAACGCGCGGCGGGTCTCGACCACACGATGCCACGGCTGTTTGCCCTGGCCGACGCGCATAATTCCCTGGGTGAGCATGACCTCGCCGACCGCCTGCTCGACGAGGCCGAGCATCTCGCCCCTGGACGTGATCCGGTCGCGTGCGCCTGGCTGCAGCTGCAACGCGGGGTGATCGCACAGGATCGCGGGCAGTTCGATGAGGCGCAGCGGCGGTACGAACACGCCGATGCAATTCTTCCTGGCTGGTGGCGCGTCGAAGGTCGCCTCGCCGATGTGCGTGCGCTCAGCGGCGACACCGATGCGGCCGAGTCCGCGTATCGCTCCCTGGTGAAGCGCACGAGCAATCCCGAATTCATGGATGCGTTGGCGCGGCTGGCGCGCAGGCGCGGCGACCAGAAGGACGCCGCCCGATGGATCTCCCTCGCGGGGACGATCTATGACGGGGAGTTCGCCGACGCACCCGAGGCGGGGTGCGGGCACGGCCTTGAGCACGCCCTGGATCTGGACGACGATACCTCGCATGCGATCACATTGGCCGAGATGAATCACCGGCTGCGTCCGGGGGGCGAGGCGACCGTGAAGCTCGCGCGCGCTTACCTGCGGGCAGGCCGCACCAGCGAGGCACAGGCACTCGTCGAGCAGACGCTGGCGACGCGTTGGGATACCCGCCAGCTCCATGGCACGGCCGCTGATGTTTTCACCGCAGCCGGAGATCCCCAACGGGCGTTGGTGGAACGGCAGCGCGCCTCATCGAGATGATCCGGTCGATTCTTTTCGCGTTCGCGTTCACCCTGGTGTTCGCGACCAGCATCCGGGCGCATGATCCCATCCTCATCGATGCGACGGTGTCCCTCGACGATGGTGTCGTTGCGGTCACGGTGGAGATGCGGCAGGCGGCCCTCCTGGCTGGCATTGGAGAGGTGTCCTCGCAATTCCATGGAATGACTGATTTCCAGCGTCTCGAGCCGCGGATCGCTGATTGGCTGGTGCATGGAGTCGGCCTGACGGTGAAGAGCGGCAGCCTGTCACTGAGCTATGCCGGCCGCGCCGACCAAGCACCGTCGCTCGGGGACCCGATATCGTTACGACTCTCGGGCAGGCTGCCCGCCGGGGTGCGCCGGCTATCGATCACGCTCACGCTGTTCAACGATCGCGAGGGAACGTGGTCGGTCATCGACAACGTGCATCTCGCCGACCGGGACGATCAGACGGCAACGGTCAAGCCGGGCGAAGCCGTGAACTTCCTGCTCGATCCATCGACCATGGGCGAATCGCGCACGGGCGGCTTCGTCTCCTTCGTCCGTCTCGGATTTTTGCACATCGTTCCTGAAGGTGTCGACCATGTCCTGTTCGTGCTCGGCCTCTTCCTGCTGTCGCCGCGGTTGAAGCCCATCCTGACGCAGGTGACGGCTTTCACCGTCGCTCATTCGCTCACCCTCGGCTTGGTGCTGGCGGGCATCGTCACGCTCCCGGCGCGTGTCGTCGAGCCGTTGATCGCGGGCTCGATAGCCGTGGTCGCGATCGAGAATGTCATGACGCGCGAGTTGCGATCCTGGCGTTGGATGATCGTCTTCGCTTTCGGACTGGTTCACGGCCTTGGCTTTGCGGGCGCGCTCAAGGATCTGCACCTGCCGACTGCGGGAATTTGGAAGCCACTGATCGGCTTCAACCTCGGGGTCGAACTCGGGCAGCTGACGGTCATCGGAGGCGCCGCGGCGCTGACCTGGTGGAGCTGGAACCGCCCGTGGTATCGTCGGCGCATCGTGGTGCCAGTGAGCCTGGCGATTGCCGCGGTCGGTGCGTTCTGGGCGGTCCAGCGCGCGCTCGGCTTTGGCATCAGCCCGTGAACCTGGAAATCACCGTGCCCACTCGATGGAGCCAGTCCCACTTGCTGAAGTGTGTCCGGGTCGTCAGCCGCGGCGTCGCCGGATGGACAGCAGGCCGATGCCCAGCAGCGCGAGGCCTCCGGTGCCGATGCCGCAGGTCTGGTTCCCCTGATGGCGGCCGTCCTCATCGCCAGCGCTGATCGACGAGGTAGCGGGCGCGGCGGTGGTGACGATCACATCCCCGCTGGTGGTGAGATTTCCCGCGGCGTCACGACTGAGGACGCGGACGTGATAGACGGTGCTCGGAGCGAGCCCCGTGATCGCGACCGAGTGACTGGTGATCATGCTCGCGTCGAGCACCGTGGTCGATCCGTAAGAGGTGGTCAGACCGAACTGCACCTGGCTCGAGCTCGGCTCGTTGGTGGTCCAGGTGATGACCACGCTGGTCGCGGTGATGCTTCCCGGCGTCACGCCCGAGATCACCGGCGGGGTGGTGTCAGGCGTGGATGTGGTGGTGAACGTGACGTCGCCGCTGGTCGCGAGATTTCCTGCGGCGTCCCGGCTCAGGACCCGGACATGATAGAGCGTGCTCGCGGTCAATCCGCTCAGCGCCACGCTGTGCGACGTGACCTTGGTGGCGTTCAGCGTGGTCTGGCTGCCGTAGGCCGTGGTGGTGCCGTACTGCACCTGGCTGTCGGCCGCCTCGTTGGTGGTCCAGGTGATGACGGCCGAGGTCGCGGTGATGCTGCCGGCGGCGATCGCCGAGATCACCGGCGGCGTGGTGTCGGCCGGCGCCGAGGTGGTGAAGGTGTTGTCGCCGCTGGTCGCGAGATTGCCCGCCGCGTCGCGGCTGAGCACACGGTAGTGGTAGAGCGTGCCCGCGCTGAGGCCGCTGAGCACGATGCTATGCGTGGTCACCAGGGAGGTGTTCAGCGTCGAGGAACTGCCGTAGCCGGTGGTGGTGCCGTACTGCACCTGGCTGTCCGAGGCCTCGTTGGTGGTCCAGGTGATGGTCGCCCCCGTCGTCGTGATCGAGCCGGAGGCGACGGCGGAGATCACCGGCGGGGTGGTGTCACCCGACGGGCCGCCGGTGCGGGTGAAGGTCATGGTGGCGAACTGGCCGATGTTGCCGTTGCCTCCGGCGACATCCATCGAGATGCGGATCACGTGCCCGCCCGCAGAGAGCGACACACCGGTGGCCGTCACGGTGAAGCCCGCCGAGCTGGACATCGTCGTCAGCTGACCCGTCTGGTCGACCCCGTCGCTGGCGATGCGGAATTTCCCACCGTCGCCGTTCTCGAACGCGACATCGATGGAATACGTCCCGCTCTGCGTCGCGTTCACCGTGTACTCGAGCCACTCGCCCGCTTCGGTACCCCAGTAGGTGACGACGTACGGCGTCCAATACGAGACCTCGACGCCGGTGTCGCTGCGGTACTGGTTCGGGACATAGTTGTCCGGCCGCGTGTCGTGGTAGGCGACGCCCTCGCCGCCATCGTCGAAATTCGCGCAGGCGATCGTCCCGGGGATGGGCCAGGGCGTGCCGCCGTGCGGCGTCTGCGCCGGGGTCGTCACGGTCTGATCTGCCGTGGTGGTGGTGTTCCCCACCGGATCCGTCAGCGTGACGCGGTAGTGGATGAGCGTCGACGCCGGCAGCTCGGCGAGCGACAGGAGGTGGCGTCGGAAGTAGCCGACCGACGTGACCGACTGCCCGTAGGCGGTGGTGGTGCCGTAATCGATGCGCACCTTCGCGACATCCGGCTCGGGCGAATCGGCGACCAGGATCTTCACCGCGCAGCCATTGCGCTCATTCATAACCAAGGTAGGCGAGCCGGCGGCGAAGCCGGGATTCTGCGTGTCCCGCACCAGCGTCTTCGCGCGCGTGGGCGCATAGAGCGGATCGCCGATCGCGTAGGACATCCATCCGATCGCCGGATTGGCGGCTGCCGCC
>JACDEN010000795.1 GCA_013816415.1 Planctomycetota bacterium | reverse complement strand
GCCATGGGCGGCGCGGTGCTGTTCCAGGACGCGCTGCGCGAGCGCCTCGCCATCATCCGCCCGACGCGCGCGCTGATCGCGTCGTGCCTGGCCGCACATCCGCCGCGGCTGACACCGGGTATCGCCGAGCTAGTCGCCGCGCTCGCCGCGCGCGGGACCGCGGTCCATCTGATCTCGGGCGGCTTCGTGGAGATGATCGCCCCGCTGGCGCAGGCGCTTGGCATCGCGGGAGACCGCGTCATCGCCAATCGCTTCCGCTTCGCGGAGGACGGCTCGCTGCTCGGCATCGACGACGCCTGCCCGACCGCGCGCAGCGGCGGCAAGGGGGTGGCTCTGTCGCAGCTCAAGCAGCGCCACGGCTACCGTCCGCTGGTGATGGTGGGCGACGGCGTCACCGATCTCGAGGCGCGTCCGCCGGCGGATCTGTTCATCGGCTTCGGAGGCGTCGCGGTGCGCGAGAAGGTGCGGGCCGAGGCGGATTGGTTCGTTACTGATTTCGCCGTGCTGGTCCGCTCATTGATCTGAAGGGACGGCTCGTTCGCCAATCCTCGGCAGCCGGAGATCACCCAGTTCGTCGCTTGTGGAGTCCTGTCCTTCCGCTGCACCGCGCTGGCTCGCGCGACATGATCCCCCATCATCCCGCATGCGCTACTGGCTGATGAAATCCGAGCCCGACGTCTTCGGGATCGCCGATCTGGAACGCAAGGGCACGAGCCCCTGGGATGGCGTGCGCAATTACCAGGCGCGCAACAACCTGGTGGCGATGGAGGTCGGCGACCAGGTGTTCATCCACCATTCCAATGCCAAACCGCCCGGCGTCGTCGGTCTCGGGCGCGTGGCGCGCGCGGCCTATCCCGATCACACCGCGTGGGATCCCAAGTCCGATTACTTCGATCGCAAATCGACGCCCGAGAAGCCGCGCTGGATGATGGTGGACGTGGCGTTCGTCCGCACCTTCCCGCGCCTGCTGTCGATGGACGAGCTGAAGACCATTCCGGATCTCGCGGATATCGTGCTGCTGAACAACAGTCGACTGTCGGTGCAGCCGGTGTCGGACGTGCATGCGCGCATCATCCTTGCGCTGGCGGGCAAGGGACCGGGCAAGGGACCGGAAAAAACGCGGCGGGGGAAAAAGGCATGAGCATCACTATGTCCGACGTGCGACGTCCGATCTTCGACGACGGCTGGCAATGGAAGGCATTCCTGGCGCTCGTGCTGCTGGTGCTGTTGGCGGCGGGGGCGTCGGCTGCGGAGCCGTTCATCTGGTGGGAGGCCGAGGCGGCGATCGAGACCAACTTTCCCAAGCAGAATCCGTTCGCGCCGGGGAACGAACACGAGGCCGAGGCGCTGTCGGGCGGGGCGTGGATCGGCGCGAGCAATACCGGCGTCATCCAGTTCGCAGAATACGACGTCGCTGTCGATGCGACGGGCGCGCGCGACTTCTATGTACGGAAATTCTGGCAGCACGGACCGTTCCGCTGGCGCTTCGACGACCAGCCGTGGCGCACCTGCGGCGCCGACGCGGCCCTGCTCGACAGCGTCGAATTGCGGCAGTTCATCTGCGCGAATTGGGTGGCGCTCGGATCGGTCGATCTGGCCGCCGGCAAGCACCGCCTGCGCGTCGAGCTGCTGGATCCCACCGGCGGCGGCGCCTTCGACTGCTTCCTGCTGATCGCCGGCGATTTCACGCCGCGCGGCAAGCTGAAGCCCGGCGAGCGTTGGAATCGCGCGCCCGAGGGATGGTTCGCCTTCGAGCCCGCCAAGGACGCTTTCGCGCCCTCGGCCATCGATCTGCGCCGCCTCAACGAGACCGTCGCCGGTGACGGCGGCTTCATCGTCGCGTCGGGCGACCACCTGGTGCATCAGAAGACCGGCGAGACGGTACGCTTCTGGGGCATCAATTGCGGACACGACGTTCTCAAGCTCGATCGACCGTCGATCGACGCCTTCGCGCGTCATCTCGCGAAGCTCGGCGTCAACCTGGTGCGCTGCCACGGCAGCT
>JACDEN010000794.1 GCA_013816415.1 Planctomycetota bacterium | reverse complement strand
GATCCCGCTGGTGACGCCGCTGAGGCGGCCGGTCGCCTTCCGCGAGCGCCTCGATCCGCTGATCGCGATGTACGGCGCACGCAGCCACCGATCGCTGTCGGCGCGGCTGCGTGCGGCGGAGATCCTCGCCTGGGCGGTCCAGACGCTCGCTGACGGACGTCCTGATGCCTCGGCGGCCGCAGCCGTCGATCCGAGGATCCTTGCGCTGCTGTCCGAGCTCGACGCCGATTGTGCGCGGCCATGGGCAGTCGGGGCGCTGGCGCGACGAGTAGGCATGGGGCTGACCGCGTTTCGATTCGCATTCACCGCCGCAGCCGGCGCACCGCCGCGCGAGCACCTCGAGGCCCTGCGCATGGACCGCGCCGCGCGCCTGCTGGTGGACACCGACGGCAGCGTCGCGTCGATCGCAGCCGCAGTGGGCTATGCGGACCCCTATCATTTCAGCCGGGTCTTCCGCCGCGTCACGGGCAGGGCGCCGCGCGCCGCGCGCGCGCGACGTGCGCCCGGTTCATAGGCCGCCGGCCCGCGACCGGGAATTGTCGGGTTATCCCGGCCCGATCGTCATGATGCAGGGCCCAGACGAATACGAGGTCCCCGTGCTCTCGCCAACCAGCTCCCATCGCGCATCGATCCACCCGAGCATCGACGGACTCGTCGCGATGATCGCCGCGAAGACCATGGAATCGCCAAAGGAGGAGAACCAGCTGCGCGAGATGTGCCGGAAGAAGATCCGCAGCTACCGCGAGGACGTGTACATGAAGCGTTACACCACCGTCCCCGATGTCGCCGCCGCGCGCGATCGTTGGCAGATCGTGACCGCCTTCGCCAACCGTCGCGACGCGCCGGAACGCTGAACCCTGACCGGGCTGCGCAGCGGGGATTCCACTTATCGGATATCGACCGCCGCATCCCTGGCGGCGCTGCCCCGCCCCCGAGCGAAGGCTCCTGCACCAGTCGCTATCAGCCCCTCCGCGTATTCCGGTAAGCAGCTGGGGGACACGACGTCCTTCCCGGCGAGGTGTCTCCATTCGCGCGACAGCGATCTGCCTGGCGGTCGTCCTCGGGTACGCGGGCAGCTTCCTGGCATTCCGGCATCTGCATGCCAGCCGCGTGAACACCGGTTCCGGTGGACCAGAGGAATACCGGACCCACCTGGTCGTCGATGGCGTCTGCGGCACGGTGATGGGATATGCCTTCCGTCCGCTGATGGCGTTCGATGCGCGGGTGACCGGGCGGGATACCCTGCTCATTTCGCATCAGCAGGGTCGCGTCATGTCCATCCTCCATGGATACCTCGGCAGCCCATGGACGTGCGCCAGCCCACGTGGCCTATGCCCCTGGTGCTGATCGCCAGGGCACGGCCGCGCTCCTTTCCTGAGTCTTTCAGCCGTCGCCTTCCGGCGCCTGCGCCGTCCAGTGTCCATCTGGCTGGGCGCCGCTCACCACCAGGCCCTTGGTGTTCCAGCCGAGCTCCGCACGCACGTCAGCGGCGCAGTAGCGCAGGGTCAGCCCGCAGCGCCGGCGGTCGGAGGCGTTGGCGCGCGAGCTGTGCAAAAGCAGGTCGCTGTGCAGCGAGATCTGCCCGGCGTCGAGCACCAGGTCGACCGCCTTGCCGAATTCCTCGGCCTGCTCGACCTCCTGGTCGAGCACGGCGTTGGCGGTGTCCTCGGCCATGCGGTAGGTGAGGTGCCCGAGGCGGTGCGACCCGGGGATGACGCGCATCGCGGCGTTCTCGATGCGCGAGTCGTCGATCGCCAGCCACGCGGTGACGGTCTTCGACGGGGTCATCGGCCAGTAGCTCGCGTCCTGGTGCCAGTGCACGACCTTGCCGTCGCGCGGCAGCTTGCAGAAGTAATGGGATCCCCAGCCGACCACGTCGTCGCCGAGGAGGTCGCGCACGCAGGCGAGGATGCGCGGATGCGACAGCAGTGCGTGAACGGTGCGATAGCGCAGGTGCGCGGCGCGGATCGAGTAGCTGTTGTGGCCGTCCGCGAGCGTACGCG
>JACDEN010000194.1 GCA_013816415.1 Planctomycetota bacterium | reverse complement strand
GAACACCTCCGACAGCGTGCGGTTGCACTGCATGAAGGTGTTCGGGCGTGAAATGGGACTCTCGGTGTGCATGACGAACAGGCCCTTCTTGTCCTTGAACGTCTTCTTCACCGCCTTGAAGAATTCCTTGGTGTAGAGCATCACCGACGGACCGAACGGATCGGTCATGTCCATGATCACCGCGTCGAAGGTCTCCTTGGTGTTCTCGACGAACTTGCGGCCGTCGCCCACTTCGAGGCGGTAGCGCTTGTCCTTGAACGCCTTCTTGTTGATTTCCGGCATCAGCTTGTCGCAGAAGTCGACCACGCCGCCGTCGAGCTCGGCCATCACCGCCTTCTTGACCGGGTGCTTCAGCACCTCGCGCAGGATGCCGCCGTCGCCCGCTCCGATGATCAGCACATCCTTGGGGTTGGGATGGCTGGTCAGGGCCGGATGCACCATCGGCTCGTGGTAGAGGAACTCGTTCCTGCTGGTCACCTGGGTGACGCCATCGAGCAGCAGCACGTTGCCGAACTCCTCGGACTCGGCGATCTCGAGCTTCTGCCACTCGGTCTGGGCCTGGTGGAGGGTCTTCCCCAGCTTGTAGAAGTAGCCGAAGTTCGGGTTGAGGCGCTCGACGATGTAGCGGGACATGGGGTTCCTAACGCGGGTTCCAGACGAATGAGGCGCCGTTGTAGGAAGGACGGGGGCGGTCGCAATCGGTACGCTCCCTCTGCGGACGCATGTACGGCTACCCAGGGCCGTTTCCCGCATACGCTGTCCCCATGCTGCACGCGACCGCCTCCCCGCTGATCCGTCCGGCCGATCTCGCGCGGCTGCACAGCCTCGAGGTCGCGGCGCGCATCGTGGTAGAGGGCCTGCAGACCGGCGCGCACCGCAGCCCGCACAAGGGCCACTCGGTGGACTTCGCCGACCATCGCCAATACGTCGCCGGCGACGACATCCGCCACCTCGACTGGAAGGTGCTCGGTCGCAGCGACCGCCTGGTGCTCAAACGCTACGAGGCCGAGACCGATCTCGGCTGCACGTTGGCCGTCGACGGCTCGGCGAGCATGTCCTATCAGGGCGAGCGTGCCGGGCTGACCAAGTACCGCTACGCGTCGATCATCGCCGCGTCGCTCGCCTACCTGGTTCTCGGCCAGCAGGATCGCGCGGGCCTGATCCTGTTCGACGAGAAGGCCGCCGTCGAATTCAAGCCGGCCCACCAGTCGCAGCTCGAGCGCATCTGCCGCGCCCTGGAAAACCACAAGCCCGCGGGCGGCACCGATGCGGTGAAGGGCCTCGAGCACCTGCTCGCGCCGACCATCCGCAAGGGCCTGGTCATCCTGATCTCGGATTTCATCGCCGATCCGGTCGCGATCACCAGCGCCATCGACCGCATCCGCCGCCGCGGCCACGACTGCGCCCTGTTGTGGGTGCTCGACCCCGACGAGACCGATCTCGGCGTCGCCACGGTCAGCCGTTTCGAGGATCTCGAAGGCGCCGACACCATCGCCACCGAGCCGCGCGCATTGCGCGCCGCCTATGTCGAAGAGGTGGCCAAGCACCGCCTGGAGCTGCAGAAGGCCGCGCGCAGCCGTGCCTGCGCGATGATCGAATGCACGACCGCGGAGCCGGCGCACCTGCCACTGAACCGGCTCTTGGTCGCGTTGCACGCGGATAAAAGATAGAAGGGGGACGGCCGTTCTCGGTACTGCGTTCTGAGTTCTGGGTCGACAGGCAGCCGTTTTTGGTTCTGTGTTCTCAGTTCTGCGTCGACAGCCAGGAAACGGGTCCGCCCCACTGGACGCAGAACCGAGAACCCAGCACATAGAACTTTCCCGACCCTCCCCATTGTGCCATCGCCCCACGGCAGCCACACTCCCGCCATGCCCGACACCGCTGTCTACGCCGTGATCATGGCCGGAGGTTCCGGCACCCGCTTCTGGCCGACCAGCCGCAACGCCTTCCCCAAGCAGCTGGTGCGCATCGTCGGCGAATCGACGATGATCCAGGCGACGGTCGCGCGCATGCAGCCGCTGATCCCGCCCGAGCGGGTGCTGGTGATCACCACCGCTGCGCTGGCCGATGAAACCAGGCGCCAGCTGCCGATGCTGAAGCCCGAGCACGTCATCGCCGAGCCGGTCGGCCGCGATACTGCCGCCTGCGTCGCGCTGGCGGCGCTGGTGATCGAGCGCATGAGCCCGGGCGGCGTGATGATCCTGCTGCCGGCCGATCAGACCATCTCGCCGGTCGATGAATTCCAACGCGCGCTCGCCGTCGGTATCGACGTCGCCCGTTCCGGCGCGCTCGTCACCTACGGCATCACACCGCGACAGCCGTCCACCGGCTACGGCTACATCAAGGTCGGCGCGCGGGTGCGTTCGGCCGATGGCGTGAGCGTCGATCGCGTCGATCGGTTCGTCGAGAAGCCCGACGAGTCGACCGCGCGCGCCTACCTCGCCGATGGCGGTTACCGCTGGAACGCCGGCATCTTCACCTGGCGCGCCGACACCGTGCTCGCGGAGCTGCGCACGCATTGCAGCTGGCTCACCGACGCGCTGGCGCCGCTCGCCGCGGCGTGGGGAACTCAGACATTCGACCGCACGCTCGCCGAGATCTATCAGCCGCTGAAGAAGGTCAGCATCGACTTCGCGCTGATGGAGCACGCCAAGAACATCTGCGTCGTCACCGGGCGGTTCGCCTGGGACGATGTCGGCAGCTGGGATTCGCTCTACGACCATCTCGATGCCGACGCCGACGGCGTGATCAGCCGCGGCGAGGTGGTGTCGATCGGATGCGCGAACAGCCTACTGATGTCGCAGACCGACCAGGTGATCGCCGCCATCGGCGTCGAGGGTCTCAGCGTGATCGTCACCAAGGACGCGATCCTGGTGGTGCCGAAAGGCAAGAGCCAGCAGGTGAAGCAGATGGTCGACGCGTTGAAGGCGAAAGGGCGCACCGACCTGCTGTGACCGTCGTGGACTCGCGCCCCTGCGGTGTAGCGTCACCGGCATGAGCACCGCATCAGCAGTACCCGACCATGCCGCCTGGGACCTCTCCCTCGACGGGACCTGGATGTTCACCGCTCCCGGCGACGCGGCGGGTCATCCGATCGCGATTCCCGGCCTGTGGCGCCATGCGGTGCAGGCGACGGACCACGCCGTCGCGAAGAACTGGCCCAGCGGCGTGTTCGCGCGCACCTTCGAACTGGCGGAGGCGACGCAGGCCGTGCTCGCCTGCGAAAGCATCCGCTGGGGCGGCGAGGTGCGGTGCGACGGCCGGCTGATGGGCACGCACGATCTCGGCTTCGCGCCGGTCGCCGTCGATCTCGGAGCGCTCGAGGCGGGTACGCATCGACTCGAGATCACCGCGCGTGGATGGACGTCGCTCGCGCGCTTCGACACCGGCGATCCGAAGATCCCCTGCAGCGCGGCGAACTGGTTCTACGAGGCCAGCGGCGGTCTGCCCGGCCGCGTGCGCCTGCGTCCGTACCGCGAGGCGCGCATCGCCGGCATCCAGGTGACGCCGCATGCGGGCGCGTCGTGCGCGCTTGCCATCAGCCTGGCGTCCGCCGGCGCGTGGACGGGGTCGCTGCGCGGGGTGGTGACCTCGGAGGACGGCGCCACCACGTTCGCAGCGCTGCCGCCGCGGGCGCTGTCGTTGACCGCTGGCGAGGCCCGCACACTCGATCTCGGAACGCTGGTGCTGCCGGGCGCCCCGCGATGGTCGCCCGACCATCCGCAGCTGCTGCGCGTCTCGCTGTGGCTCGAGGACGCGCGCGGGATCGCCAGCGCACGCACCGCGGAGTTCGGCCTGCGCACAGTGACGCTGCGCGGCGGCCACCTCTTCATCGACGACCGCCGCACGCCCCTGTTCGGATCGTCGGCGATGTTCAGCGTGCGCGATCCCGCGCTGGTGGCCGACCGCGCCAAGTCCACGGCCTATGCCAGCGACTGGCTCAAGCGCATGAACGCCAACGTCTGCCAGCCGCACATGGATCCGATCTATGGCGCCTGGCTCGAGGCCTGCGACCGCTCCGGCATGATGGTGTTCTGCGAGATGCCGAACTTCCCCGACGTGCAGCGGCTGCCGATGTGGTCACTGCTGAGCCCCTATGAGCGCACGGAATTCTGGAGCAACCTGAAACGCGAGATCACCGCGCTGATCGGCGAGCGCATCAACCATCCGTCGATCATCGCCTGGACCCCGACCAACGAGGGGAACGGCTTCGGCGATTGGGAGCGCGAGCATCTCTTTCCGTTCGTCAAGTCGCTCGACCCCGCGCGGCCGGTGCTGTTCTCGGGCGACCTCACCCCGGATTTCGCCGACCAGCACAGCTTCTCCGGGAACTGGTACGGGACCGCCGGCGATTTCGAGCGCGGCGCCGAGGCCCTCGCCGAGGCGTTTCGCGGCGTGCGTCCGGTCGCGAATTCTGAATTCGCGCAATACCAGGGCGGCCCCGTGTGGTACGCCAGCCGCCGGCCGTCGAAGGAGGAGGTGCTGAGCGATGCCGCGCGCATCGCTCTCGAGCAGGCCGAGGCGCTGCGGCGCTCGCGGTTCGACCTGATGATGCCGTTCAACTATCCGGTCGGGCGCGCGCACGAGAGCGGACGGATCGAGGATGTCGAGCCCGCCTGGCATGCGCTGCGCAATGCCTACGCGCGCATCTCGGTGAGCGTCGATTGGCGGTGGCGGCACGCGCGCGCTGGCGCGGAGCTCGAGCTGCCGGTGTGGGTGGTGAACGACAGCGATGCGGACCTCGCCGCCGTGGTGGTCGACGTGGTGGTGGTCGCCGGCGATCCGGGATTCGCCTGGGATGGAACCGGCGCGCCGCAGCTCGCCCATGTGCGCGTCGCCCCGGGATGCGCGCGCTGGAGCGCGGTCCGCATTATGGTGCGCCTGCGTCTGCCGCAGAACCCCGGCGTGTACACCATCGCCGCGATCATGCCCGCGGTCGACGGTATCGCGCCGGTGGTCAGCCACCGGCCGCTGCGACTCTACGCGCCATCGGTCCCCGCGCGCAGCCGCGCGGTCGGCGTCATCGAGCAGGATGGCCGTATCGCTGCCTGGTTGCGCTCACGCGGCCATCGGCTGGTGCTGCCCTATGGTGATGAGAAGCCCGACACCGTGGTCGTGGGCGAGGGCATGATGACCGACGCGCGCATGCGCGTGCACGGCTTCGGCCTGGCCCGGCGCATCGAATCCGGCACCAGGCTGGTGGTGCTCGAGCAGCGCGCCTGGAACCTGCAGATCCTCGCCGGCCTGATCGTGCCCGGGATCGCGAGCTCGTCGATGCAGGTGGCGATCGAACCGCTGCATCCGCTGCCCGAGCTCACTGCGCGCATCGGCGGCTGGGAGGATTTCCGCCGGCTCAACGGCGAGGATGGCATCGGCCTGCGCGTGCGCCTCGAGCCACCGGCGGTCGGCGCCGTACCGACCGCCACTGCGATCGGCACCGGCCAGCCGGATCACGTGGTCGCGCCTGGCGCGGCGGCGACCGCTGCGCCACCGGTCGAGAGCGCGTGGACGCCGCTCATCCTGGGATATTCACGCGGATTGCAGGAGCCGGATTGGGCGCTCGCCTATCGGACGTTCGGCAGCGGCGAGGCGTATGCGTGCCAGATCCCGATCGCCAGCCGCCTGGATGCGTCGGACCCGGCTGCCCATGATCCGGTCGCCGAGCGCCTGTTCGCGACGCTGGTCGAGGGGCCGACGCTGAAAGTGTGATCCGATCAGCGGGAGCCGACCGCTCCGGCGACCGCGGCGTCCTTCTCCATCTCGGCCTTGGGCAGCGACACCACCGACAGCAACTTGTCGATGATGGCATCGGGAGCCATGCCCATGGCTTCGGCTTCGTAGCCAGCCTGCAGGCGATGGCGCAGCACCGGCTTGGCGACAGCGCGGACATCCTCGAGTGAGACGAAGCTGCGGCCCTTGAGC
>JACDEN010000193.1 GCA_013816415.1 Planctomycetota bacterium | reverse complement strand
CTGCGTGGTGGTCGGCATCGCCCTGGCCGTTGCGCTGCCGTGGCTGGGCGGCCGCGCATCCGCGGCGGCGCCGCCCGCCATCGCGATCACGAACACGATCGCGTCGGTGCCGGCCACAACCGCCCTATCGGACCCCGACCCCGACCTCGATGCCGATCCCGCCGCCTATCTGCCCGAGGACGCGCAGGCCATCGTCCGCCTCAATGATCTCGTGCGCAGCCGCGAACGGTTCGCGCACACGCCGTATGGCGAATTCATGCTCACGGCGACCGGTACGTGGATGCGCCGATCGATGGCGGAAAAGGAAGACGCGTCGGCGGGCTCCGAGCGGCCGGCCGGCGCGGCCCACGCACCGCTGCTCAACGCCGACCACGTGCTCGCGCAGCTGGCGAGCACGCGCCGCGTGGTGATGGGTGCGCATCTCGGGAATGGCTGGGACCGTCGGATGTCCGCCAACAACCAGCTGCCGCAGGCCGAGCAGACCGCGGGACTCCTGAAGCTGCTCAAGGAGAACGTCGTCTATTCGCTGGGCGCGACCTCGAGCTCGGTCAACGCCGAGCTCGACCGGCAGATCCAGGACCTGGTGCACGCCGACGCGACCGTCGGCCGCGCCGGTGCCTGGTCGGCGCTGACGGAATATGGCCGATTGACGCGCCGCGGTGGTCTGCTGGTGTTCTCGAACGCGCCCGTGGTCGACGATCTTCCCGCGACCAGGGGGGATGCCAGGCAGGTGGATGCCGGCGCCGATCTCGAATGCCTGTCGCCGACCGGATTGGAGGTGAACGGCCAGCGCACGCCGCCCGGCTGGTTCACCTCGACGTTCGATAGCAACGGCATCACCAGCCGGCGTTTCTCGGCGTATGGACCAGAGGACGGCAATGCTCCGGCTTGGCGCGTGCGGCCGGCGAACCTCGCCCTGATGCGCTCGCTGCCTGAGGACACGCTGGTGGCATTCGTCCGCAGCTGCTCGCGCCAGCAGCTTCCCCTGACGTTCACTGCCGAGGTGAAGAAGGCGGTCCAGGTCGAGGCCACCGCGAACTCAGACGACGCCGGAACGCCGACGGATTCCTCGCAGGCGGTTGCGGTGAAGACGCTCGCCAAGAGTCCGGATCCGCTGTCCGTGTTCCTGACCGGGCTGCTGACCCGACTCGGCGCGGTGGAGCTGCCCGACCACCTCACCATCGACGGCGACTGCCTCGTCTACCTCCGAGCCGGAACCCCGTTCCCCTCGCTCACGCTCGCCGTCGCGTGCGACGAGGCGGACGCGCGCGAGGTGGTGCGCGCGATCGCGGCGGCGACCGGGACGCAGCTCGACGACAGCGGCACGTGCAGGACCTCGATCTCCGGATTGGTTCCGGTGCAGGCGGCCTACCGCGATGGCATCCTCATCGCGACCACGCTCTCTGGAGGGATCGATGAGCACCTCAGCCGGACTGGTGGCTTCGATGGCAATCCGGAAGTGGGGGCGGCATTGTCCCAGGTGCCCGCGTCGGCCTACGCTGCATGCGTGATGCGCGGTGGCGACCTGCTGGGTCAGGTGCGTCCGTTCGTGCCCATGCTGGCGCACCTGCTGCCGGCAAAGGATGCGCATGCGCTCGATACGCTGCTCGAGGACGTGTCGTCGATCTACCAGGGCCGCTACGACGTCTTCTACGACACGGCGACGGCCGAAGGACGTTCGGCGTTCGCCAGCGGGCCGCTCGCCGGACCCATCGGCATGATCATCGACGCAGGCATGGGGGGACTGCCGATGGCCCGCATCTGGAACTGAAAACGGTGCAGGCCATAGCATCCGGCCGCCCGGGTGGAGGAGGTCGGATCAGGGAGCGAACGGCGCGAGGCAGGCCGCTGGGATCGGCCGCTGCAGCGTGCCGTCGGGCAAGGTCCATCCCACCTTCAGGATGTCGCCATAGACCCCGTCGCTGTAGAGCGCCTCGATGTAGTAGCGCCTGCCCTTGACCAGGGTCACCGGCGCCGAGCTCTGGGTCGGATATTTGCTCCACTCGTCATAGCCGGTGTACTCGGGCACCGAGGTGATCAGGCGCTTCGAGGCGGGCTTGTCGTCGGTGCCGAGCGAGAATTCGCCGGCGTCGTCGCTGACCATGCAGAAGATGTAGGCGCCGTCGGCGGGCGGGATGAGATAGCCGCGGATGCGCGCGCCGAAATGATCACGGAAATCGGTCGGGGCGCAGAAGCCGTCCTTGAGCAGGCGGTAGCCGCTCGGCGGCTGGGCGAAGCGCGGATCGGCGCGCATCTTGGCCAACGATCCGTCGCCCATCGCGTCCCAGTATTCGTAGAGGAGCGTGTTCGGCTTCTTCGCGTCCTCGACCATGCCCGACACCGCTGCGGTCCGGGTGGTGGCGCCGTCGGTGGTCGTCACCGTCGCGACCAGGTTGTAGGCGCCTGGCGGCGGATGGGTCCACGTCGCGCTGAACGGTGGCTTGCTGGCCTCGGCGACGACCGTCGAACCGTTCGCATAGGCGACCTTGGCGATTCCGCCGGTGGTCCCGAGGTCGACCGCCAGGGGAATGTCATCGAGGCTGACGAAGGTCGCATGGTCCCCGGGAACGGTGATGGTCCCGTACGCGGGGAATCCCCCTTCGAGTGCGCCGACCGAGAACAAGGCCATGCCGGAGAGCTCGAGCGTCCGCGCGCCGGTGACCGCGATATCGAGCCGATGGTCCTTGACCGAGCAGCGATACGGGCCGAGCCGCTTCCAGGTGTCGGAACCGGCCGACGAATCCCCGGTGGGGATGGTGCGGTTGAGGATGTTGACGGTGACCGCGGCGGGATCGATGCCCCCCGGATCGGTGATGTACAGGATCACGTCGTAGTCGCCGTTGGGCGCCTGCTGGAAGATGCGGATCGGGCCGCTCGCAGTCAGACCGGCATCGAGCAGCGACTTCATGTCGAAGTCCAGCCCGGGAGCCTTGATCGGACGCGGCGCGGCAACCTGCGTCCCGCCGGTGAGCTCGAGGCCCGCCTTCAATGCTTGCCGGTGGGACAGCCAGTGATCGCCGGCGATCATCACCGCGTCGCCTCCGAAGTTCACGCCGCGCACGAAGCGGCTCGCGACCTCGATCACGGGATCGCCGGAATCCCCGACCGAGCCATGCTGGCCGGCGACCAGCGGCATCGCCTGTTGTCCATTGGCCTTGGCCAGGGTGATGCTGCCGTGCGTCACCGCGACGCGCGTGCGATCGGCGGCGGCGACCACCTGGCAGGTGCCGCTGGCGGCGTCGATGCGCGCGAAGGCGGTGGTGACGACCAGCGATCGTCCACCGGTCGCGTGCGTCGCGTCGATGGCGACGGTGCCGCGCGTCAGCCGGGCGGTGGGTGCCCGGCCCGGCGAAGCGGTCAGCGCCTCGAGCATGGTCTCGCCGCTGAGGTCGAGCTGCGTCTGGTTTCCAAGCGTGACCGACAGCAGGCCATCGGCGGTGGTCTGCAGCGACGCGCCGGACGCCACGGCTTCTCCCGGTCGCGGATTGGCGGCGACTCCGCCGAGGATGATATGCGCGTCACGGCTCGAACGCTTGACCCGGCCGAGCTCGGATTCATCACCCGCGGCGGCGATCGGGGCCAGCGAACCGACCGGTTTCACGAACAGGCAGACCAGCGCGGCGACGCCCACGGCGACCACCACCAGGGCGATCAGCGCGGCGTAAGAGAGGCCCGGGCTGCGCGGCGGGTGGCGGTGGCGGCCCGACCCCTGGGGCGTGCCGCCGTCGTCGTCGTGGTCCGGGTGCGATCTCCGTGGACCGGAACGGGAACGCCGGCGGTCGCTATCCGGCTTCACGGTGCCACCGCCGCTGCGGATCGATCAGGGAGACGTGGGGCATGGGATCTGGGAGTCTACCCCGGGATCGACGGCTTTCCAAGCGCATGCGCCGATCCGGCCGTGCGCGCGCTCGCGCGCTACGGAACCGTGGCGGGCGCATCGCCCTCGGCGTGCGCCGCGGCGTGGCCCTCGCGGCCGTATTTCTTGAAGTACATCTCGAGCACCTTCTTCACCACCGGGGTGCAGGCCTGGCCGCCGAAGGTTCCGCTGTGGATGAAGCAGGCGAACGCGACCGTCGGGTGATCCGCCGGCGCGTAGCCGATCATCCACGCGTGGTCCGGGGTGGTCCCGTTCTCGCGCGACACCGGGCTCCCCCATTCGCTGGTGCCGGTCTTGGCCGCGACCTTGATCCCCTTGGCCGCGCCCTCGAGCACCAGCAGCTTGCCCGTCGCGTGCGATTCATTCTCGGTCACCAGCTCCATGCCGTGGCGGACCTGCTCGAGGTATTCCTTCCGCACGTGCAGATCGGTGACCGCTGGAAGCCCGCCCGGAGGCCGCACCAGGAACGGCCGCACGACATGGCCGCCATTGGCGACCGCCGCGGCGATGGTGACGCACTGCAGCGGCGAGGCGGTGGTGAACTGGCCGATCGCCATGCGCCAGGTGTCGCTCGGCAGCCATTTGGGTTCCGCCGGGCGCAGGCGCGAGATGGTCGCCGGGGTGGGCAGGATGCCGCCCTGCTGGCTCCAGACATCGATGGCGCTCTTTCGGCCGAGTCCGAAGCGCTGCGCGTAGGCCGCCAGGCGTTCGCCGTTCACCTTCGCTCCGATGGTGGCGAAGTAGACATTCGACGACACCTGGATCGCGTGCGGCAGATCGTACGAGCCGGCCGGCGCATGGTCGCGCAGGATCTTCTTGCCGGCGACCATCGCCATGTAGCCCTGGCAGTAGATCTCCTCGGTCGGACGGATCGCCTCGTGCTCAAGGCACGCGAGCGCGGTGAGGATCTTGAACGACGAGCCCGGCGGCTGCTCCGCTTCCGACGCGTGGTCGTGCAGCGGCTGCGCGGGATCGGCCGTCAGTTCGGCGTAGTGGGTGCGCAGGTCCTCGATCTTGTACGTCGGCGACGATGCGAGCGTCAGGATGCCGCCGGTCTGGCAGTCGATCAGGCAGAAGCCCGCGCGGTTGCGGCCGATCGCGCGCGCCTTCTCCATCTTCTCGCTCGCCGAACCCAGCGCCTGCGCCAGCTCGTAATAATGTTCGAGGCTGTCCTCCGAGAGGGTCTGCAGCTCCATGTCGATCTCGGTGACCAG
This sequence comes from Planctomycetota bacterium, assembly GCA_013816415.1. GTDB lineage: Bacteria > Planctomycetota > UBA11346 > UBA11346 > UBA11346 > JACCZE01. Next base: position 833 of record JACDEN010000193.1, on the reverse strand, counting down.
ATCGATGCCGGACTGCGGCGCCTCGTCGCGCTGCACGCGGATCCCATCGGGCGTGCGCAGGCGCTGGCGCACGCCGGGGATGCCGCGCAGCTGACTGTCGTAGATCTTCTCGAGTCCGCTCACCCCTTGCAGGCTGCCCGGCAGGAATCCCGTGCGGTCGTCGTCGTGGTCGGTCGCCTGGCGTCCGAGCTGGCCGAGCCAATGGCTGCTCGAACCGGGGAAGGGATACGAACGGCCAACGTCGATCTGCACCACCAGTCCGGGCAGCGGGGCTCCGGCGTCGTCGTAGTCCTTCAACAGATCCGCGGGCGGCTCGCAGTTGCCGCCGTAGAGCCGGGTCGCGAATGCGTGCGGGACCTCGGGGAACAGCGTGAGCGCGTCGTAGCGCGTCTGTCCGGTCCATTCCTTGTCGACCGCGCGCCGCACCTTCGCCAGCGCGGCGTCGACGTCGAGGCGCGTGGTCGGCTGGCCGAAAGCGGTGAGCGACGCAGCCAGGCCGTCGGCGAGCCGCCCCAGGCGCTCGGGATCGACCGCCATGTGATGGACGCGGTATTCGCGCTCGCAGGTGATCGCGCGGATCTTCTCGGCGTGCTTGTAGATCAGCGCCTGCACCAGCACCGGGTCGACCCCGAGCGTCGCTCCGAGCCGCTGGCAGAGTCGCGTGCACAGTCCTTCGCCGTCCGGCGGATCGCCCTGCACGATCAGCACGCGCTCGCGCGCGCCCGGCACGTCGGGCACCGGGATCTCGGCGAGGACCTGGCCTTCCGGCAGCAGCGGCGCGATGTCCTCGGCCTGCACCGACGGACCGTAATACATCCCGGTCGGCGGCAGGC
>JACDEN010000793.1 GCA_013816415.1 Planctomycetota bacterium | reverse complement strand
GGATGACGGTGTCGTGGACCTGGATCCTGATCGGCGCGGCCGCCGCCCTGATCGGCGGCGTGGCCGGTTCGCACCTCGCTCCCACTCCGGCGCCACTGCACGGCGACTTCGCTCCGTTCGCGCATTGGGTGAATGCCAATGTCGGCAACGCGCGCGCGTGCCTGCTGGGGATGCTCGCGGCCGCCGTGGTGGCGAGCACCGCCGGAGCGCTGATCAAGCCGCGCGGCGTTCCCGCCGGGCAGGAGCCCTATTTCGGATTCGCCCTGGTCGCGCTCGTCTACCTGCTGCTCTACGACCGGCTGGTCTGCCTCGGCGTGGTCACGGGCGTGATCTGCCTGATCTACTTCCTCGCGATCTCGTTCCGCATCCTCGCGGTCGCCCTCGGCGGACATCAGGGCGAACGCTCGGAGCAGCTGCCGGAGCCGGCAGGCGGCTGGCCGCTCTACACCGTGCTGGTGCCCTTGTACAAGGAGCGCAACGTCGCGCGCAACATCCTGGTCAATCTCGCCCAGCTCGACTATCCGACCGACCGCCTGGACGTGAAGTTCCTGCTCGAAGCCGACGACGCCGAGACGCTCGCCGCGCTGACCACGGCAGGGATTCCAACGTGGGCAGAGATCGTCGTGGTGCCCCTCGGCCAGCCCAAGACCAAGCCGCGCGCCTGCAACCACGGCCTCGAGCGCGCGCGCGGAAGCTTCCTGGTGATCTACGATGCCGAGGACCGGCCCATGCCGGATCAGCTCAAGCAGGCGGTGTGCACGTTCGCGCGCGCCGACAGCCGCGTCGCCTGCCTGCAGGCGCAGCTCGCCTACCACAATCATCGGCAGAACGCGCTCACCCGCTGGTTCGCGCTCGAGTACAACGTGTGGTTCCGGCGCTATCTCGGCGGCATGGTGCGTCTCGGCGTGCCGATCCCGCTCGGCGGCACCAGCAACCATTTCCGCACCGAGGTCCTGCGCGAGCTCGGCGGCTGGGATCCGTTCAACGTCACCGAGGACTGCGATCTCGGGGTGCGCCTGTACATGGCCCGCCATCGCACGCTGACCCTCGACAGCACGACGTGGGAGGAGGCCAATTCCCGCGTTGGCAACTGGATCCGCCAGCGCAGCCGGTGGCTGAAGGGGTACCTCATCACCCATCTGGTGTGGTCGCGCCGTCCCATCCATCTGGTCGCGCGGCTCGGACCGTGGGGCGCGCTCGGCTTCTTCCTGTCGGTGTTCTGCGTGTCGTCGCTGGCCGCGTTCAATCTCATCCTGTGGGTGGTCGCGCTGGTGCATGCGACGCTGATCGGCATGGACCTGGCGAACGGCTTCGGCCTGTGGGAGGTGCTGACCACCCACGATCCCGAGAAGATGCGCCACAGCTGGCAGATGATGTATTCCGGCCGCGGCGAGGACCCGACGCTGTCGACGATGAGCCAGGTATTCTTCGCGGCGGCGATCTGCCTGCTCATCGGCAATCTGCTGTTCATCCTGATCGCGGCCCTCGCGGGGCGTCGACCCGGCCAGCGGGGCATGTGGTGGGCCGCGCTCACCAGCCCGGTCTATTGGGTGCTGATCTCGATCGGCGCCTGGAAGGGCGTGTGGCAGCTGCTGGTGAAGCCGCACTTCTGGGAGAAGACCGTGCATGGCCTGGACGAAGAGCACGGAGCCGGGAAGTCCTAGCGCCGCGCCGCACATCGGCACGCGCTCGATCAGATGCGGCGCGTGCTCGAGGCCGACACCACGGCATCGACGGACATCGATCTGCGGCGGCTGCTGCGGCCGCGCCGACGTCGTCGCGGGTGACCAGGATCAGGGCTGGGCGATCGAGCGCAGCGCATTACGGCAGTGCACGAGGGCGCCGTGGAGGTCCGTGTCGCCTTCGCGCGACGCGGCGTCGTCGAGGGTCGCGATGAGCGCTTCGACCTGTTCGGAGGTGCGCTGTTCAGAGGTCTCCAGCAGCGCGGCGAAGGCGGCGCGGCGCACCGCTGGGTCGCCGTCCTCGACCATGATGCGCGCGACCGTCGAC